>JBFMBQ010000049.1:0-11868 GCA_040755115.1 bacterium | reverse complement strand
TGTTATACGGCGACATGTCGCCGTAAATGAAAGCGACATCGTGATGCCGCACTCCAAATTGATCGCCTATTAGAAGAAACAATACCATAGATAGAATCGCTCAATTTATATTAAAATCACTGTAAGATAAAAACGACAATGAAAGGATAGAGTAAGCGATGACGACGAGAGATATAATGAGGAAAGCACTTTTAATAATAATTTCAGCGTTAGTATTTCAATTCAGTGTTATCAGCGCCTCTGAAAACACGGTAAAGATAATCGCCCACAGGGGCGTGAAAAAGTTTGCGCCGGAGAATACTCTTCCCGCTATTCAAAAAGCCATAGGAATGGGGATTGATTATGTTGAGATAGATATAAGAGAAACCAGAGACGGGGAGATCGTTCTTATGCACAATTCAACGGTAGATGCTACTACAAACGGCGGCGGCGCTGTTTCCGAGATGACGCTTGAAGATATAAAAAAACTTGATGCCGGTGTTAAGTTCAGCGAGAAATTTAAAGGGACACAAGTGCCGACCATGAGGGAAGCGTTCGCAATAATGCAGGGGAAAATCGGGGGATACATTGATTTCAAGGCAGGCTCTCCCGAAAAAGTCGTTAGAATCGTTGAAGAATTCAAGATGGAGGACGATGTGGTTGTCTATGGCGGCATAGACAGACTGCTTGAGGTTCAAAAACACAACAAGAGAATTAAGGTGATGCCGGGGATAGATAATATCAATCAACTGAAATTGCTGATGAAATCTATGGATTTGAAAGTTGTGGAGACATCTATTGATATTGTAACGAAAGAATACATGGCATTTGCGAACGAGAGCGGCATAATGGTTTTCATGGATATTCTTGGATTAAGCGATAACAGAACCGGGATGAAAAGGGCGCTGAAACTCAAGCCTTATGCGATCCAGACCGATCATCCGGATATTCTGCTTAAAGTGTTGCAGGGGAAATAGTTTTTTCAGACAGTTGAAAAAGAAATGGAACCACAGATGAACACAGATAGACACAGATTTTTTCTGCGGATTTACGCGAATTCCTTCGCGTTCTTTGCGCCTTCGTGCGAAATCTTTGGTTTTTACGGCTATTGAATTAACTCACCAAAACACTTTCGGACATTCAGTTTTTATTAATTTGGAGTGCGACAATTCATTGTCGCTTTCAAAGACGGCGATTAATCGCCGTCAAAAGTTCGGCGCGATGTGGAAATCGCGCCCTACAGCGCTTCATATGGCTAAAATGTTACAGTTTTTCAACAGCCTGTCTGTGTCTGTTCCAGATCTCTATGTCTTTCGTGAAATTCTTTTTCTCTCTATGCCGGGACAGGCGAAATAAATCTCAAAACGGCGCGCTGAAGGGCATGGGCGCAAGCGGCGGCAAGACCACCGTCAGGAGGTAAATATTAAATGCAAGAGACGCGGTCGCTGCCACAACGAGGAGTACTGTCATCGCTTTCTTCGGTAATGCAAACTCAACGCCTCTATACCATAGATAAAATATCGGCACAAGCGCCGGAAACAAAAACCTCCCCGTCGGCATATAAACGCGGAAACTGTTGATGAAGATTTCCAGCCACAGAAAAAGCAGCGCGGCTGAAAAGACCCAGCCGATTGAAGTTACGGCACTGAAGTAGGGGCGGGTTTCAAACCCGCCCCTGCAATATAAATGCAGGGTCTTGTTTCTGACAAAGTATAGCGCACCGCCGATGAGGGGCAAAACGGACAGGGCGAGTTGGAAATAATCGGCTGCGGATGGATAGCCTGGCACCTTGTTGCGGAGGAAGTTCTGGAAGTTCCAGAAGTCGTGGAACAGGAGGGCGTTCCAGCGGATAAATTCCTGCGGCAGAAGCAGGTTTGCGGTGTTTTTTTCAAACATTTGCAGGACTTCGCCCGAGCCTGTAGGGTCGCCGTAGATTATCAGGTTGCGCAGATACCACCAGCCGGCTGCCGCACCGATTGCTGCGAGGCAGGCGGCGGCGGTTGAAAGCCGTTTTTTCAGCGGCGCATTTTCAAGCAGGTAAAACAACAGAATCGTCGGGATAAGAAAAAGGCAGGTCGCCTTTGACAGCATCGCCAGCGCAGCGAATAAACCTGAAAGAATGTGCGGCGCGAGGGATGTTTTTCCCCTTGCATGCACCAGTGTTAAAAAAGCAAGCGCGCCGAACAGTGCGGCTGCCGAGTCGTTTGTTATGGATGAGAAGCACGCAATGAGCGTGGGGATGTTCATAATAATCAGCGTTACGAGGGCGGCGTGAAGATCGCAATTCAGAAGTTTTATCATCGCAAAAAATATCGCCGCAAGCGTGAAGACGCCTAATATCAGAGAGGTCAGCCGCAGCCTCGCGTTTATGCCGTCGTAAGGAGTGCTCTTGCTTACTGTCAACGACATTATTGCGTAATACAGCGGCGGCTGGTGCACTTCAGTTGATTCCTGCACGGTGGGCATCCTTTTTTCGCGCGCCAGTTTATCAATATAGGTGAAATGCCAGGGTTCATCGTATGGCTGCCACTCGGGTATGCGCAATGCGAATCCGATTGTGAGAAAGATGTAAACAGTCAAGAGAATCGCAAGCAGTAGAAAAGGCTTCCGCATTTTTTCAGGCACGGATTTCTACAGATTTTCACAGATTTCTGTATGGGCACATGCCAGCATCCCTATACATCTGTGTCAATCCGTTTTTATCCGTGTTAATCTGTGTCAAATTTTATTTTTTTCTTCGTGAAATCCGAGCGAGCGGCGCACAATGTAAACCGGCCGCTGCTTCGTTTCTTCATAGATGCGTGAGATGTATTCACCGATGACGCCGAGAATGAGCAGTTGGACACCGCCGAAGAAGATGATCACCGCCAGCGTGGAGGTCCAGCCGGGGACGGTAAAACCTGCGACTTTAACATAGATGATATAGATGAAGTAGATAAGGGCAAGAATGATAGCGATGAATCCGAGGAAGGCACTCATACGCAGCGGGAAGGCGGAGAAAGAGACAACGGCGTCAAGAGCGAAGAGCAGCATTTTTCTGAAGGTGTATTTTCTCTGACCCGCGAATCTTTCACCTGCGGAGTAGGGGAGCGAAATTTTTTTGAAGCCGACCCAGCCGATCAAGCCGCGCTGGAAGCGCGAGCGCTCGCGCATGTTCCTCAGCGTCTGTGCGACACTGCCGTTAACAAGGCGGAAATCGGCTGCGTGTCTTTCTATGTGAACATTTCCAATAAGATTAATAAGAAAATAAAATACCGAGGCGGTGAAGTTTTTGAAAAAGCCAGCATCGGGCGTTTTTTCGCGCACCATTGAGACGATCTCATAGCCTTCTTCCCATTTGTTCAGCATAAGCGGCAGTTGCTCCGGCGGATGCTGAAGGTCGCCGTCCATCATAATCACCGCCTGCCCGGCGGCGGCGTCCAGCCCCGCAAGTATCGCCGCCTGATGACCGAAATTGCGTGAAAGACTGATAACTTTAACACGCCCGTCGGCTGCGTGCAGTTTCTCTAAATGCTCGTAAGTCCGATCTGTGCTGCCGTCATCTACGAATACTATCTCATACTCGTATCCCGACTGATTCATGCTCTGAACGATACGGCGGTGCAACTCATCAACATTGTCCTGCTCGTTGAAAGTCGGAATGATAATTGAAATTTTTTTTGTTTTATCCACTGATTTCACGAATTTTCACGAAATTATATCACTTCGTGCCCTTCGTGGGACTGATTCAGATTATTCTTATTTCAAACCGATATATTCCTTCAGTCCGTCTTCCCAGTGCGGCATAGTGATACCGAACAGCCTCTGCGCTTTTGAGTTGTCAAGCACGGAATAATTCGGTCGGGTCGCATCCCGTCGGAAATCCCCTGATGAAACCGGCAGTATATCAACCTGCATGCCCAGCAGTTCGGCGATGCGGCGTGCGAACTCATACCAGGTGCACTCACCGGACGCGGTTATATGGAATATACCCGGCGGCGCAGGCGATTCACCTGTAACATTATTCACAACCTGAAGCAGCGCATCGGCGAGATGGACGGCGTAAGTGGGTGAGCCTCTCTGGTCGTTGACCACAGTCAGCACGCGGTCGTTGCCGCGATGCAACTGCTCGCGCATCGTGTCAACGAAATTTCTGCCGTTCTTGCCGAATAACCAGGAACTGCGGATGATGCAGCATCGGCTGGAGGCGCCGGCGGCAAGCCTCTCCCCCTCAAGTTTTGATGCGCCGTAGACATTGAGCGGATTGGGAACATCTTCTTCCGTGTAAGGGCTGGCGGCATTGCCGTCAAAGACATAATCGGTGCTCATATATACGAGCGCGGCGCCGATCAATTCAGCCGCCTCCGCAACATTCTGGGTTCCCACCGCATTCACGCGGAACGCCAGTTCTTTGTTTCGCTCGCATTCGTCAACGAAGGTGTAGGCTGCGGCGTGGATGATGACCTCCGGCTTGTAAAAGGGAATTATGCGGTTTATCTCGTTTCTCTTCGTAATGTCCGCTTCTTTCGTGCCGATTGAAACGGTATCAAAACCGTGTGAGTCAAAGGTTTTTGTTATTTCGGAGCCGAGCAAGCCCCGTCCGCCGGTTATCAGTATTCTCATTTTTTTATCCACTAATTTCACGAATTTTCTTTAATTTAAATTCGTGTAAATTAGTGTAATTAGTGGATCCTAAATCACTTGTAATATTTTTTCATAAATTCAATATATTCTCTCTGCTTCTCCTTGATCTTTCTCCACCATGCCTCGTTCTCCACATACCACCTGATCGTTTTCTCCACCGCCTCGTGAAACGAATACTTTGCCTCCCAGCCTAAAATATTTTTGATCTTGTCAACATTCACCGCGTGGCGGCGCACATGACCGAGCCTGTCCTCAACGAAATTAATGAGCGAATCGGGCTTGTTCAGTGTTTTCAATATGATGTCCGCAATCTCCATCACAGGATGCTCGGAAGAGGCGCCGACATTGAACACCTCGCCCTCCTGCCCTTCGGAGTGGAGTATCACATCAATCGCCTCGCAGTGGTCATCAACATAAATCCAGTCCCGCGTGTTTTTCCCCGTGCCGTAGACCGGCAGCGGTTTGTCGTCTATGGCGTTCGTAACGAATAACGGGATGAGTTTTTCCGGGTACTGGTAGGGTCCGAGGTTGTTTGTGCAGCGTGTGATGATCACCGGCACGCCGTAGGTCGCCCAGTAGGAGAAAGCGACGCGGTCGCCGCCGGTTTTGCTCGCCGCGTATGGGCTGCGCGGCATCAGCGGCGAGTCCTCTTCTGATGGTTCATCGCAGCAGTCGCCGTAAACCTCATCGGTTGAAATCTGGATGAATCTGTCTATCCCGATTATGCGCGCCGTCTCAAGCAGGTTATATGTGCCGTAAACATCGGTAGTAACGAAGTCGCCGGCGTCAAGAATAGAGCGGTCAACATGGGTTTCAGCGGCGAAATTCAACACCGCATCGGCGCGGCGCATCAGTTCCGAGACCAGTTCCCTGTCGCATATATCGCCGCGGACAAATTCGTGCCGCGGATCGCTTTCTATATCCGACAGGTTATCAAGATTCCCCGCATAAGTCAGTTTGTCAAGATTGATTATGTGATAATCATGCTTTTTCAGCATGTATTTGACGAAATTTGAGCCGATGAAGCCTGCGCCGCCGGTAACTAAAATCGTTTTCATGATTTTAACCTGACCCTGGCATAGCCAGAACTAAAGAATAAAAATTGAATCACAGATGAACACTGATAAACTCTGATAATATGAACACAGATGGTTATATATATTTGCGCCTGCGGCGCAAATAAAGAATCTGTGTTCATCAGCGTTAATCAGCGGTTCCATAAATCTTGCTATCTTGTGCAGAAGTTCAGCATTAAGGAAATTAATGGATTTGCAATTAACCCGTTATATCCTTCAGCATCTCCATCTCCTTACGCAAGATGATATTTACAATTTTGTCAAGCCCAATATTTCTCTTTGATGCCGCCTTGACGAAAAATTCTTTGACTTCTTTGTCGAGATATACTGGTATCTCAAGTTTTTCCACAGGTCTGTAGAACTTTCCCTGTTCAGCCCCTGAAAAGTCATATTCTCTTCTCATGCATTATCCTCATCGTCTTTAGTAAATTCTAATCACATCATCTTCCAGAATTATCATGTGTTTTTTTGAAAGTTTATCTTGATGTTTATTTAGAAAGGATTCTATCGCTTTCAACAAATGATCTGTCCTGGTCATTGTAAGTTTAACCAGAATAACTCCATCTATATCATGAGTAATGAATTTATAATAGTTTTGAAAATCTGCATCTCTTGTGATAATCCATATCTTTTTTTTCTTCGGCGAGTTTATAGACTTCACCATTCTTTATTCCACTTTTTCCTATCTTTTTTAAATGCTCAACTAAAAATCCTCTTTTTTCAATGAGAGCAATGAGGGCATAGGGCATATTTTCATCAAGTAGGAATCTAATGTTCATATAGCATAAGCCTCATATTCGCACAACTTAGAAGCATACTTGATCGCTGCCTTAATATCCTCAGGTGTAATGGATGGATAATCCTTGATTATCTCTTCTGCGCTGATCCCTTCAGCCACAAGGGATACGATCAAGGTTACCGGTATTCTTGTGCCTTTTATACACGGTTTCCCATGTAATATATCAGGGTCTGAAGATATGTGTTCAAAAATTTCTCTTTCTTCCATATCATCTCCTCCTCTCATTTATAACACTATTATACTTCAATACATCAGCGTATCAGATATTTCATTTACCTTCATTCTTGTCATCTGCTCTCATTAGATTGAAAATCTATCTTGTTCTGCATCAAAACAGCAAGCCTCGCAAAATTCTCTATCGGTATGGTTTCAGGACGCTGCTCCTTTTTGATCCCGGCTTCAGCGAGAATTTCAGCAAATAATTCATAAGGATCAGTTTTTTTCGGCAGCAAATCCCTGTAATTCCCGCGGCTGAACCCGAGACACAATGAATTATAACAGGTTTTTCTGCGGTGTTCAAAAGCGCACCGCACGACAGCCGCGAAATACTCCGCATTGCCGATCGGAAACGGCGGCTCTGCGCGCGGTATGAGTTCTATGAAGGCGGAATCCACCTTCGGACTCGGATAAAAAACCGTGCGCGGCACCTTGAAACCAATCCGACACTCTGCCTCTATCTGGCACATTATGGACAGGGCGCCGTAAGTCTTTGAGCCATGTGCGGCAACGATCCGCTCCGCCACCTCGCGCTGCACAAGAAGATATATCCCCGAAAAAAACCGCTTGTTCTCAAGCAGTTGAAATATTATCGGCGTGGTGATGTAATACGGCAGATTGGCAACCACCTTCCATCTCTTTATCGCTCCCGTTCCCGTCCCCGTTATCTGCGCGGTGTGGAGTAAGGGCGCACAGCCGTGCGCCCCTACATCTGAAAGAAGTTGTGCAAGGTCTGTTTTCAATATACTGCCTTCAACAACGCAGACATTCGGAAATTTCACCCGCAGTTGCTCCGCAAGTCCGCTGTCAACTTCAACCGCAACGACCCTGCCCGCAGCCGCACCAAGATGCCGCGTGAGATTCCCCGTCCCCGCCCCTATCTCAAGGCAAAAATCATCGCCCCCGATTGATGCGGACTTGACGATCTTGCGCAGATAATTTTCGTCGTGCAAAAAATGCTGACCTAAATGCTTCTTTGGTTTTTTTAAATTCATAATTAAGTTAAAAAACAGAACCACTGATGAACACAGATTAACACAGATTTTTTTTGCGCCATTGGTGCAAATATCTGTGTCTATGAGTGTTAATCTGTGGTTCCATATATATTCATCTGAAAAAAATCTTTGCGCCTAAAATGCCGGGGCGCGTGAGGGCGAAATCGTATTTGACAGGGTCGGCGGGGTCAAACCGCTTGAGGTTTTCGGTTATCTCTTCCGCCATAAGCCAGGATGCGGATTTGCGTTTTGTCAACCCGAGTTGAATCGCCGCGCGTGCGATGTGGGTGTCAAGGGGGATGATAAGTTTGGATGCGGGGATAGTTTTCCAGATACCGAGGTCAATACCATCATCGGGGCGCACCATCCAGCGCAGGAAGAGGTTGAGCCGCTTGCATGCACTGCCGTTGGCAGGCGATGGAAAGAACAAGCGGATGCCCGTAGGGGCGGGTTTCAAACCCGCCCCTACATTGGCAGGCAATCGCAGGGAAAGCGCATTTCTTGAAAATTCAATCAATGCGCCCTTGATATTCTCATCGCCCTCACTGTAGCCTCTGAGAAAAAATTTCTCTATCGTCCCCCGCCTGTTTATCATCTGATGAAGAAGGAACAGCAGGCACACGATGTCGTCGCCTGTGTGGAAGCGGTGATAGATGCCGCAGAATTTTTTTCTTTCCCTTGACGGCTTGAACGACGAAATATAAATAGAAGGCTCTTCATCCATGCAGGCAATGATCCTGCGCACTGTCTTTTTTATCTGCGCTACTTTGCCGTAGGCAAAGCAGGCGGCGATGAAGCCGACCAGTTCGCGGTCGGCGGGCGTGCGGAATTCGTGCACGATAGAGAGCGGGTCAGTGTCAAGAAAATCGTGTTTGTATTTCTCCGATATGGCATCAAGAAAAGATTTTAATTCCGTTTTCATTTTAATAAATCTATTAATGGGAGCAAAAAATATTTTACATGCTTATCACGGAAGCACGGAAAGGAAAAAGTGAGATGTTAGAAGATCATTTCTTATCTCACATTTTACATCTCTCCGTGTTTCCGTATTTCCGTGTTTCAGTAGGGGCAGGGCTTGCCCTGCCCAAGAGGGCGCGGCAAGCAGCGCCCCTACTTTTTAATTTCATCAAGCCACTTCACGATGATCGGCACGAGCGTTTCCCCCGCTATAACATGCCCGTCATCAACAAAAATCTGCTCCTTCGGTTGTTCCGCCGCCTCAAACAACTTCCGCGCGCCTTCCAGAGGGATTACCGCATCCTGATTGGCATTGACCATCAGCAGCGGACGCGGGGCGATTTTTTTGATGTAGCGCTCGGGGTCAAGTATAACGGACAGTTCGCGATATTCAGGCAGCATCCTGAGCGGCGCGAAGGTGGGTTCAAGAGAGCCGCACACCACAAGAATGACCGCCTTTATCCTTTTATCAATTGATGTGAAGACCGTCCCTTCATAAGAGCCGAGACTGAAACCGATATAAGCGAGCCGCGCTGTGTCAAGGTCGTTGCGCGTCTTCAGATAGTCAACAGCGCGCCGCAGGTCAATGATGGTCTGGATAAAAACATCGCGCAGCACGATGGGATAGCGGATGATCGCATCGGAAACATCCGCCCTGCGCTCGCCGTGCAGTTCGCCGTCCATCAGGAAAATCGCATAACCCGCCTTAATCAGACCGCCGCCGTATCTTTCAAAGATTTCATCCTTGCTTGCGTTCAGCCCGTGCTGAAGCATCAGAACGGGATATGGCGGCTGCGCATTTTTCGGCAGAACTAAAAGCGCGGTTACGGTGCGCTCGTGCGTGCTGCGGAATGAGATATGATATTTTACATATTCTGCCGTTTCATCCGCTTTTTCCACCTTGAGATTCATCGGCAGATGCTTGTCATAAGCGTAGAGCGTCTCCACCGGGATGTCAGCGGCGCATACAATGGCGGGCATAAGGCAGGCTGCCAGAGCGAGTATTAATAACAGATTTGCGTGATTTTTTCGCATTTTAGTCTGCTCCCTGATATTTTATCCACGAATTACACAAATTTACACGAATTATGAATTTTATTGAAATGTTTGAACATAGTAAATTATTATGAAAAAATATAGTTGAAATAAAACGAGGAAATCGGATTAGAATCATTACAAATGAACATCTGCGAAAAATGGCAGGATTTATGGAACCACTGATTAACACTGATGAACACAGATTCTTTATTTGCGCCGCAGGCGCAAATATATATAACCGTTTGTGTTCATCTTATCTGTGTTTATCCGTGTCCATCTGTGGTTCAATTCTTTATTCTTTTGTTCTGGCTATGCCAGGTTAGGATCATACATGGTCAAACTGCTTCTCTTTGATGCGTTTCTGACACTTTTCAACACCGAAGGGACACACCTGAAGGCGACAAGGTTAATCCTTGAAAGTTCGGGCGCACAGCCGTGTGCCCCTACTCTTGACCCGGACGAATTCCACTCCCAATGGGACAAGTTCATCGTTCAGGAGTGGCGCGCAGAGGACGGTTTCAAACTTCTTTGTGACATCTTTAAAGACACACTCATTAAAACCTTTGAATACTTCGGAGTGAAAAACAACCGCGCCGATGATGTCGTTAAAATCTGGCTTGACCTGATAGCAGACTCGCCACCTTACCCTGAAGTGGAACAGATAGTAAATCCGCTCACGGAAAGGTATGATACCGCAATCGTGTCCAACGCTGACAACTACGAGATGAATCTGTGCCTTCGGCGGCTGACCTTTACCTTTCCCGCTGTGTTCACATCGGAGGATGTGCGCGTTTACAAGCCGCGGCCGGAAATATTTCACGCAGCGATGAAGCATTTCGGCACCGCGCCGCACGAGACGCTGATGATCGGCGACTCACTCGCCGCCGATGTTGAAGGCGCGCACAACGCCGGCATCAGATGCGTCTGGATTAACCGCACAGGAAAAATCCTCACGCCCGACCACCCACAGCCGGATTTCATCCTGCCCGACTTGAACAAGCTCAACAAATTGCTTGATTCCATTCAGTAGGGGCGGGTTTGAAACCCGCCCCTGCACAAAAATGTAAAAATAAAATTTAAGGGGAAAGATGCTATGAACTTCAAAACAATCATAAATGCTCTGCTTAATAAACTTGCAGGGAGCGGTCTCCGCACCGCGCCGAACTGTAGGGCGCGATTTCCACATCGCGCCGAACGGCGGCATACGGAGATGCCGCCCTACAGTAAAATCACAGTCTGTTTTCTGCTCACATCAGCAATTGTAATATTGCTATTAGTAATCGCCGAAAACACCGCCCTCGCCGACGGTCTGTCCGACTGTAAAAACATACAGACGGACAAAGGCAAGGTAACAGGCGTCCTTGATGAAAAGAACGGACTATGCGTTTACAAAGGTGTCCCTTATGCAGCGCCGCCGCTCGGTAATCTTAGATTCGCACTCCCGCAGGAACACGCCCCCTGGAGCGACACCCTCACGGCTGACCGCTACAGCAACGAATGTCCACAATTTCCCATCACCTTAATGGAAACAAACAAAGTTACAGGCAGCGAGGACTGCCTCTATCTCAACATCTGGCAGCCGCTCACCGCTGCGGATAGTCCACTGCCGGTAATGGTCTTCATCCACGGCGGCGGCTTCGTATCAGGCTCGGGCAATCAGGACTGGTATGAAGGCTCAGACCTCGCCTCATTCGGCAATGTCATCGCCGTTACCTTCAATTACCGTCTCAATGTTCTCGGCTTCCTCGTGCATCCCGCTCTGCGCGACCAGAACGGCAATGCCGGCAACTACGGCATATATGATCAGATCGCCGCACTCCAGTGGGTTCAGCGCAACATCGGCAGTTTCGGCGGCGACCCGCAGAATGTAACAATTTTCGGCGAATCGGCGGGCGGCATGAGCGTCGGGATACACCTCGCCTCGCCGCTTTCAAAAGGGCTTTTTAACAAGGCGATCATTGAGAGCGGACCGGTGTTTATGCTGAACAAGACCGCAGAAGAAGAGGAGAAAATCGGAATAAAGATCGCAGAAAAAGCAGGATGCAAAGACCCCGCAACTGTCGCCGATTGCCTGCGCGCCCTTGATGCAAGGAAATTCGTCCGCACCGCGCGCCCCGTCCTCGGCTTCGCCTCCGACGCCGAACACAAGGAAGGCTTCCCCTTCCACCCGGTCGTTGACGGCAAA
>JBFMBQ010000048.1:0-6021 GCA_040755115.1 bacterium | reverse complement strand
AATCTTCCCGCTCCGGTGGTTCTGCTTCATCTTCATCGCTTATCGGCAGATCATCAAGTTCAATCCCTTGTTTTTTGATGCCCTTTTTCAGCATTTCTTTTGTTTCCGCAAATATATCGGCGACATCTTCTAAGACATTATGCAGGTCGTCGGGGTCTTTACCCTTCTCAAGATGTTTCTGTCTTCTTTTAATATGTCTCCCGCACATCGGACAGGAAATCTCCCCGCATCCTACCCGTCTCCACTGGCAATCCCACCATTTGGGAATTTTAAAATCAGTTTTTATCTCTTCCATAATCTAATATCAAATTCCAGTGTAAAAAGTAGCCAGTAGATAGTAGCCAGTAGCCAGTATAAAGGAAGACGGGAGACGGTAAAAGGCAGAAGGAAGATGGTATAAAGAAAACAAAAAATCATCTTCCGTTTCCCGTCTTCCATCTCCCCTAATTTACCCTGCATGGCTACTGGTTGCTGGCTACTATATGCTATGCACCTTGTGCCTCGCACTTTTTTACCAGAATCAATATCTGATTCTATTCCAGCCTAAATATCATGCTGAGCCGTGTGTCTCTTGACGAACTGCCGATCTGAATGTCAAATTCCCCCGGCTCGGCGACCCATTGCCTTTTATTCACATCGTAAAAACTTAACGCCGTGCGGTCTATCTCAAAAACCACCCTTTTGCTCTCGCCCGGCTCAAGTTGAATTTTCCTGAAGCCCTTCAGTTCACGCACTGGCCGCTCCACGCTCGCCTGAACATCGCGGACATACAGTTGCACTACTTCCTTCCCTGCACGCTTCCCTGTGTTCTTAACCTCAAGACTCACCTCAACCGTCTCCTGGTCTGACCCCATTTTATCGGGCGTTATGTTAAGATCGGTGTAGTCAAAAGTCGTGTATGACAACCCGTGTCCGAAGGGATATACAGGCTTGATGTCGTTCTTATCATAATATCTGTAGCCGACGAAGATGCCTTCCTTATAATAAACTTTGCCATCTACGCCGGGATAGTTGCCATAAGCGGGAGATTCCTCCCACGAATTCGGGAGAGTTACCGGCAATTTCCCAGATGGATTCACATCGCCGAAGAGGATTTCCGCTATCGCCCGCCCGCCTTCCTGCCCCGGATACCACGCCTCCACTATTGCAGGCACTTTATCAATCCAGTGTTTCATTATCAGAGGCGTTCCGTTTATCAGCACGACGATGGTCTTCGGATTGGCGGCGGTTACGGCTTCTATCAGATCGTTCTGAAGTCCCGGCAGTTCAATATCCGTGCGGTCGTGTCCCTCGCCCTCAATGCTGGAGTCAATGCCTGCGAAGACGACCGCCACATCGCTCTCGGCGGCGATTTTCGTTGCGCCCGTGATTGAATTCTGCCCCGGGAGCATCCAGCCGATTTTCGCCTGCGCCCTGCCGCCTGTGCCGAGATATTCAAATCGTATCTTATATGGTTTGCCCGCTTCCAATTCCATTGAAACGCTCTTGCCGCCGCTCTCGCCGTAAACCCAGTTGTTAATCTTCAGTTTGTCGTTGATGAAAAGGTAAGAGACGCCGTTGCTGACGATGGAGAGTTTATAAGTGCCGCTTATTGGGGGGATGAGCGTGCCGCTCCAGCGCGCGGAAAAGTTTTCGTGCGTTAGTCCCGGGACAGGCTCGCTTGCGCCCCACGAATAAAAAATGTCTTTTTCAACACGGCTCACTACCGGTGCGCCCTCCAGATTTACGCCGGTAAAATATTCCGCAAGCAGTCCGTGTTCGCCTTCTTTCCCGCCAGTAGGGCTTAAATGCTCGGACGGTATATTCTCAAAATCTACAGACAGTTGAATGTCGCAGCCCATAGCGAAGCGCACATCAACTTTGCTTCCTGCTGCTTTACGGATGCCATCCAGCGGCGATATGATGGGGAGGGATGTAACATAAGAACTCCCGCCGCCGCCAGCCCTTCCGATATTAGCATTCGGTCCGATAACTGCGATGGAGTGAACCTTGCTGCGGTCAAGCGGCAGGACGCCTCCCTCGTTTTTCAGCAGCACAATCCCTTCGCGCGCCACCTCAAGCGCAGTCGCCCGGTGCTCGGGCGAGTTCTCCCACTTTTTATCAATTTTTATTTTTCCGTCAAACAGCCCTGTTGTGATCATCGCACGCAGTATTCGGCGCACCTTGTCGTCAACCACCGATTCCGGCGCCTGCCCATCCTTGACAGCCTTGAGCAGTTTATCGCTCGTATAGGCGCCGGTCGGCATTTCAAGATCAAGCCCTGAGAGGGCGGTCTCAACCGTGCTGTGGACAGCGCCCCAGTCTGACATCGCAAAGCCTTTGAAGCCCCACTCGCCCTTGAGAATATCTGTCAGGAGATACTTGTGCTCGGCGTTGTAAGTACCGTTGACGCGGTTGTAGGCAGCCATGATTGACCATGCGCCCGCCTCGGTTATCGCCGCTTTGAAGTGCGGCAGATAGATTTCGCGCAGCGTGCGGTCGTCAATTTCAACGCTTATTGTGCCACGCTCCTTTTCCTGGTTGTTGGCGGCATAATGCTTGGGCGTAGCAACGACGCCTTGACTCTGGACGCCTTTGATATAGTTGACCGCCATTCTGCTGACGAGGTAGGGGTCTTCGGCGAAACTTTCAAAGTTGCGCCCGCCCATAGGCACTCGGTGGATATTGATGCACGGTCCGAGCAGCACATTGCGCCCCTTTGCCAGCGCCTCGCGCCCGAGCGCAACGCCGACCTGCTCTATCAGCGCCTCGTTCCATGTTGACGCCATTGTTACGCTTGTGGGGAAGCAGGTTGATATACCCCAGCGGACACCATGCGGACCATCGGACATTGTAAATTTGGGGATGCCAAGCCGCTCGTTCGGCAGAGTGCTGAAGCCGGTAGCAGGATCACCGCTCACCATGTTAATCTTCTCTTCCAGCGTCATCCGACCAAGAAGGTCTTCTACACGCTGTTCAACAGGCGCCTCTGTGTTTTTGTATAATGGCATATCTGCGCTGACAGCAATTTCAATACTGATCAGGCTGATTATACTCGGCACGAGTAGGGCAAGCATCAGGAAGCCGCCGGCAATAACCCTCT
Source organism: bacterium (assembly GCA_040755115.1). Taxonomy (GTDB): domain Bacteria; phylum UBP15; class UBA6099; order UBA6099; family JBFMBQ01; genus JBFMBQ01. Next base: position 2,939 of record JBFMBQ010000048.1, on the reverse strand, counting down.
TTTGCGGGACATATCTTGATTGAATAGTGCGCATAAGCGATCACCCTTTCTATATGATAATGAGGCGCATGGTACATCATTTGCTGGTTGTGATCAAGTTGTTAACAGTGCCGCGTTAACAGCCAAAACGATTCCTGGTGTTTTTTTATTTTTTTCGTTGGAGAATACCTATTGGTTAACAGCAACGGCATGTCGGCGGCTTTTCTAATCTCTAAAATTTGCTTTTCCCAATCGCCCTCTTCGGTCTTTCAACAAAAAGTTTAAATACTTTCTCGCGAAGATACCGCTGGACAAACGAGTTGACCGTACCATCGGGATATATGATGCGGTTGGCAATCAACAGATCCATCCCTGTGCCGATTTCATTTGTAGAAACGGCACTTTTTACTTTCACCTCATCAAGGGAAAAGCGCGTGTTTTCCCATAGCCAGTTCCAGATTTCGTTCTCCGACTCGGACTTTAAATGTGTCAGTTTCTTTTGTCTCGAGACATTCGTACTCATCCAGGCGACCACAAGCCAGATGCGGGTCTCGTTATTCGCAACCATGAGAACCACTTCCGGTTTTTCATGTTCTTTGAACCAGTTCAGTCTTTCTTTAAAAACATCCACCTTCATGTCTGACGATATTTACTCCTTTTGTATTCCGTACAGACTCAAAGAACGCAATTACAGCGCCCGAGTCCACACTCGGAGCCGACTGATTTCCATACCTGCGTTTCCTCAAGACACAGGGAGACCTCAAGATGCGGTTGACACGCTTTTGCCTGGCAAATGATATGCGTGTAGAAACGTGCCCTGAGGTCTGATGGATACCTGTATCTTCCATCTGACCGGGATTGTCCTTCTTCCATCGCGCAGGAAATCACATTTTTTTCTCCGCACCGTCTCTCCATGAGCGAACGGGCGTTCCGATACATACAAATACCTCCAATCGTCAGCCGCTTAAGTTCAACTGTTCCAAGAAGCGTCTGGATGAATGACGCATATATATCTTCAAAACCAGCAACGGGAATCACCGGCATTAGGACCGCGCGGATGGGATAACCGGCATCGGCGCATTTTCTCATTGCCGCAAGCCGCGCGCCCATGGAAGGCGTATTTTCTTCAAAGCGCTCGATGACATCGGGTGGGTTCACGCTCCATGAGAGGATCGAATGTCCACCATGCTCAAGCGGCAATAAGCGGTCTATCTGATCGGATTTTGTCAGGATCACTTGCCGTGCGTATTTGTGTCTTGCAAAGAAGGGGATGAAAACTGTCGTGTAGGTTGTCAGGCAGTCCAGCGCAAGTCCATCCTGCAATTTGCCCAGATAAAAGGAAGTTGGTTTCGCGCACACCGCCGCGGCGCCGTCAATTCCACGAAGCATGTCTTCGATATTCAGAAATATCTTAATGCTCGGTGAATGCCACACGCCGGAAGTCCCGGCAAGATAACAATACTTGCATTCGTAAAAGCAATTCCCGTACGGAGAGAAGTGCCAGTAATTCGGGCAGGTGTTTCCTGCCTCCTCACTGAACCGAACGGCGCTCCGATGCTCCCCGAACACGAGCGTTGTTTTTCCTTCCCTGGAGCGCGCCAGCGGATCGGCGTTCCTGCATTCAATCCGATTGTGCGGCGTATCGAGTTTTTCCTCAACATCCGCAGCGGGATAAAGTCCACAGATGCGGGACACAAAAAGTTTTCTTTCTTCGGTCACGGCGCTGCCCTTCGCAAGTACGATTCTATGAACGCTAAATCCAGCGGGCGCAACAGGCTCGTGATCTGTCGGCAGGCCAAAAGGCAACATCTGTCCAAATAAGTCTGAATGGTTCATCGTTTCATTCCTTTACGAACCAATTTACGAACAGTATCACGCCGTTCAAGTTCCGCTTTTTGCCCCGTCATCTTCTCCCACCTGTTAATAATAATATCACAATACCCAGGATGTCGTTCCAAGATAAAGGCTTTTCTTGATGCTTGTTCAGCCGCAATAAGCGTTGTGCCTGAACCGCCGAACGGTTCGAATATGACTGCGTTTTCACCTGTGTACGCCTGCATGCATCTGTATGGAATTTCCACAGGACAAACAGCAGGATGCGAATATTCTTCCAACTGGTGTGTCACAGACGGGATTTCCCAGACATTCGTACAAAACTGACGCATATACTCCATTCCTTCCCGGGTCATCTTTGGCATTACTCCGGGTTTTTGATAAACCAGAAGGGCTTCCCATTGAAAAGCCGGATAATAACACCTGTTCCTATGAATGTGGAGATTCCTTGGGATCGCGAAGTTCGCACCGGTCTTTAACCACATAATGGTATCCAGGTGTCGAAAACCGCTTTCATGAATTGCCATTGAATGGAAACTTGTAAGATCAAGATGTTCGCGGCAATCGTTCGCTATATTCCAAACCAACACGCCGCCATCTTTGAGAAACCACCAGCAATTCCTTAATATTCTTTTCATATCATACAGGTATCCGTTGAAATCCCCCCAGTTCGCATAAGTTCTTTGATTGAAATAAGGAGGGCCTCCAAAAACAAAATCAATTGTATTGCCTTGCATCAAATATTTCACCGTAGTCTCATCGCGGGAATCGCCACAGAGAAGACGGTGTGCGCCCGCAAGCCAGATATCCCCTGTTCTTGTACGCACTTTGCCTTGCGACTTCAGTATCTCATCCTCGCTCATATCGTCAATCTTCAGAATGCGCCTTAGTTCCTGGTTCGTAAACCCTATAGGAGAAATATCCATGTCTTCCATTCGAAGTGAATTGAGAATATCCCGCAGCTTGCCATAATCCCAGTCGGCAATTTCCGCGGTCTTGTTATCAGCAATTGAAAACGCATTTTTCTTCTTTTCGTCGAGGTCCAGCAAAATGACTGGAACCCGCGATAAGCCAAGGCTCTTCGCCGCCTTCCATCGCGTATGCCCCGCGATTATTTCGTAATTCAA
>JBFMBQ010000047.1:0-5131 GCA_040755115.1 bacterium | reverse complement strand
AACCACGCGGCGGGGTGGATGAGCGGGTAGAGGTGAGATGGTAGAAGTTAGATGTGAAATGTGAGATGATTTTTTCGTCTCCCATCTCCCCTCTTGCATCTCACTTTTTTTAATTAACTATAAAGATTTTCAGAGAGAATGCCGATAATAAAAATGTAAAACAAAACATCTGACACAGCACAGCGGAACCGCACGGAGGTGGTTCCTGACAATAAGGACCATTTTGATGTCACGGAGGACGCAAAGTGGCTCCCTCCTTCTCAAAACAATCCACAATCAAACCAGAAGCAATCCCCTGATACTGTTATTTTTCACGGGGCATGAAGTGTTTCCATTTTAGTTCGTTACCATTCGGTTGCGGTTGCGCTGCTGGAATCGTTTATCGGTTATGGTTGAACGGGTTAAAAAACCGAAACCGATGAACTGATACCGATTCAAGCGAAGCAACCGCGACCGAATGATGGTTTTATACACTTATCAAATATTGCTGGTTACTGGTTGCTGGCTACTGTCAGTAAAATTCCTTGACATTTAGTATCAGCGCATTTACAATCCTACATCAATCAGGAAAATTCTATGGCGCAGAAAAAGACAACCTACACAAGGATTCTGCTTAAATTAACAGGTGAAGGACTTGCGGGCAAGCAGAAATACGGCATTAATCGTGAGACTATAATTTCGTATGCCGAGGAGATAGCGGATGTAAAGAAACTCGGTGTTCAAGTAGCGATAGTGGTCGGCGGCGGCAACATCTTCCGCGGCGTGTCAAGTGCGGCAGACGGAATGGACCGCGTTTCTGCTGACTACATCGGCATGCTGTCAACAGTGATCAACGCGCTTGCAATGCAGAACGCACTTGAAAACATCGGGATATACACGCGTGTTATGTCGGCGATAGAAATGCGAGAGGTGGCGGAGCCCTACATCCGCCGCCGTGCGATACGGCATCTTGAGAAAGGCAGGATAGTAATCTTCGCGGCAGGCACCGGAAACCCGTATTTCACTACCGATACCGCCGCTGCGCTTCGTGCTGTGGAAATCAAAGCGAACGCCATATTGAAAGCCACGCGCGTGGACGGGGTTTATGAGTCCGACCCTTTGAAGCATCCAGAGGCGAAAATGTTCAAAGAACTTTCCTATCTGGAGGTTATACGCAGGCGGTTGAAGGTGATGGATACCACTTCAATTTCCATGTGTATGGATAACAATATCCCGATAATCGTTTTCAATTTTACAAAGCGTGGAAACTTGAAGAAATTGATCAGCGGGCAGCGGCTGGGGACGATAGTTCGTTAAAAATATGGTATCGGTTGCTGATCAGATTTAAGGAGGGAAGGAAGTTGCTGGAAGAAATTTATAAAGAGACGCACGAGCGGATGAAGAGAACAGTGGAGGCGACGGAGAAGGATTTTTCGCACATACGCACAGGGCGACCGTCGCCGGCTTTGCTTGACCGCATATTTGTTGAAGTTTATGGCACCAGGATGGCGATCAATCAGTTGGCAACGATTGCCGTTCAGCAACCACGCTCGCTGATCGTGCGCACATTTGATAAAGCGAATCTCGGAGCGATAGAGCGGGCGATATTGATGTCCGATCTCGGACTGAACCCCGTCAACGATGGAAAAGACCTCAGGATTGAAATTCCGCCGCTGACGGAAGAGCGAAGGAAGGAACTCGTCAAAGTTGTGCGAAAGAAGGCGGAGGAAGGGAAGATTGCGATACGAAACATACGACGCGATTCTCGCGATGAGACGGAGATGCTTAAAGAGGACAAGGAAATAACGGAGGATGATTTTGAAAAGGCGATGGATAAAATTCAGGAAATAACGGATGAATTTATAAAGAAGATTGACGAACACCTTGAGAAAAAAGAACACGAGATTATGCACTTTTAATATGCTTGATGTCGCAGGTTACCCGCTGGAAATTGCCGAGAAACTTATAATCAGAGAGGGTTATAAGGTTAAAACAGTTACTTTAATTGAGCCGCCCAAAGAGTGTATCCGCAGGCACTACAGGCGCCCTGAACGCACAGTGCGCTTCGTTGTCTCGCAGAAGTTGCTGAATGACGATGAGGTGGAACTCGATGTCGTTGATTGCAGGGATATATAAAACAATGCCGGGGAACCTAACCTGGCGTAGCCAGAACCAAAAAAGAATAAAACATGAAACCGCAGAGACGCAGAGAGCACAGAGGAAAACACAGAGAAAATTTTTTACGCCTTCGGCGCAAAAAAGATTTCTTTCTCTGCGTCTCTGCGGTTAATAAATTTCTTTGCCATTTTGCGCAGAAGTTCAGTATTAAGGCACTAAACAACTTACAACTAATCACCGGAGGTGCGCCGAAATGTTAAGCATTAAAAATCTGTCCAAACGGTATGAAAACGGTGTATTGGCGGTTGACAATCTGAATCTTGAGGTGAAGACGGGCGAGATTTTCTGTATGCTGGGCGCAAACGGCGCAGGTAAGACTACTACTCTTATGCTGGTGCTCGGTTTTACTGAACCGACAGGAGGCACGGTGGAAATATGCGGAATTGATGTTACAAAAGACCCTCTGGGGGCGAAAAAGCATGTCGCCTTCGTCTCGGAAAATGTCCAACTGTATGGAAACTTTACCGCCCGCCAGAACCTTGATTTCTTCACCCGCCTCGCCAATATCACAAACAAAACCGATGAAGATTACAAACAGGTGCTGAACCGCGTCGGGCTTGCAACCGAGGCGCACACACGCAGGGTAAAAGGTTTTTCAAAAGGCATGCGCCAGCGCCTCGGCATCGCTATCGCCATTATGAAGAACGCCGAAGTAATTCTCCTTGACGAGCCGACAAGCGGGCTTGACCCCAAAGGCGGTCAGGAATTCCTGCGTCTGCTTGACCAGTTGCGGCACGATGGCAAAGCCATTCTTATGACGACGCACGACATCTTCCGCGCACGCGAAATCGCCGACAGAGTCGGCATCATGAGTGCAGGGCAACTTCTGCGTGTCATCGGACGCCAGGAAATGGAAAAGGAAAACCTTGAGGCGCTGTATCTTCAATATATCACAGAGGACATTACACACGGCAGGGTAGCATAATTGAATTTAGAACACGGTTGCGGTTGCGCTGCTGGAATCGTAAATAGCGATCCGTGATTCGCCTTTTATCTGAAAATTTCATCAAGGGAGAAATCTTATGAACAATACAAAGCGCATAAAAACAGCGGTAGTGTTTCTGTTCATCCCTCTCGTTTCAGTGTTTTTACTTGTTTTATGTGAAGCGATTGGAACGGCGGCAAACAAAAACATTTCCCTTGAAGAACTGATTAAAGAGACTCAGAAAATGTCGCCTAAACCGAATGAGATGACGATGGTGTGGTGGATACCGGAAGAATTCTGGCAGATTACTTTCAGTCAGGGTGAAATCTCGGAAGAAGATGTTAAGGAATTGCTCGCGGTTGTATCGCCTTACACTATTTTTGTCGTTGTTGAAGGCAAGATAGGTGTTATCGGTAATGTTACATACAGTTCAGAAGATGAAATACTGAACAAACTTAAGGTGATTGATACTCGTGGAGTTTCCCGCGTTCCTCTAATCGGCGATGAAACAGAGACGGCGGACATCAAGACTTTTATGTCTATTTTAAAGCCGATTATCGCAAATATGCTTGGACCGTTGGGAGAAAACATGCATTTTTTCCTTTTTCCTTCCAGTGATGAAGACGGGAAGAAAATATATGATCCGATGAAAGAAGGAACTTTCACTATTTTACTTGGCGAGGAGGAGTTCAAGTGGAGGTTGCCATTGGGTTCGCTTCTCAGCCCGAAGGTGTGTCCGAAATGCGGTGAGAAGTTGAGCGGCGCATACAAGTATTGCCCCTGGGATGGGACGAAATTGCCTGAAACGGGGAAATGAAACCCGAAGTTGAATCCGGCGCAAAAAGTTCGTGGTTCATTAACGGGTAAGACGGTAGACGGTAGATGTGAGATGATCTTTAATCGTCTACCATTTTCCGTCTACCATTTCCCATCACCTTAACCTGAAGGAGGATACCCGTGAGCATTTTCAAGGCTTATGACATCCGCGGTATTGTGCCGTCGGAATTGAACGAGGAGATTATTTACCGTATTGGTCGTGCTTTTGTTTTGTTTTTAGGCTGTAGTGAGGTTGTGGTGGGACGGGATGTGAGGTTGAGTTCGGATGCGCTGTTTGAGTCGCTAGCGAGGGGGATAATGGATCAGGGCGCCGATATAATAGATGTCGGGCGGGTGGATACGCCGATGCTGTATTTTTCGGCGAGGGATAAAGCGGCGGCGATAATGATCACTGCTTCGCACAATCCGAAGGAATACAACGGGATGAAGATGTGCCGCGAGAATGCCATACCACTGAGCGGAGCAACCGGGATACAGGAGATTGAAAAGATATGCAGCGAAGGAAATTTTCCTGATGCGCGCCGGGGTAAGATGATAAAGGTGGATAAGGTGGATGAATTTGTCGGTTTCAGCCGCACTTTTGCAGATTTAGGGGGAGGGAAACGGCTCAAGATGGTCGTTGACGGCGCAAACGGCGCCGGCACGCTCGTGTATCCAAAGGTTTTTGAAGGTTTGGCATTGGATTTCATCCCGATGTATATGGAGCCTGACGGGACATTCCCGAACCACGAAGCGAACCCACTGATAGAAGAGAATATGCGTGATTTGCAGAAAGGTGTTGTAAAGAACGGCGCCGACATCGGTATTGCGCTGGACGGCGACGCCGACAGGTGCCTGTTTGTTGATGAACAGGGAAAGATTCAGCGAGCCGATATAGTAGGGGCGCTGATTGCCCGTGAGGTATTGAAACGAACGCCAGGTGCGACGATTCTGTATGACTTGCGCTCCAGCCGCTCGGTGAAGGAAGAAGTTGAAAAGGGAGGCGGCAGGGCGATTCAATGCCGAGTCGGGCATGCCTTCATCAAGAGACAGATGCGTGAGCACGACGCTGTCTTTGCCGTTGAACTGGCGGGTCATTTCTATTTCAAGGAACATTTTTATACAGAGAGTTCCGCCATAGCCACAATTTCGGTGCTCAATCTTCTGGCGAAGGAAAAGAAGCCGTTTTCTGTGCTTGCGGGAGCGGTTACAAGATATGCGCATTCAGGGGAA
>JBFMBQ010000046.1:0-3825 GCA_040755115.1 bacterium | reverse complement strand
AAGAAGGACGAGTATCCGGTTCAGTATGCAACGACCCAGAACAACCTTGGGACTGCCTACACATATCTTCCTTCTGCTACACCAGAGGAGCGTGCTGAAAATGTGAGAAAGGCGATCGCATGCTATAAGGCAGCACTTGAGATATATAAGAAGGACGAGTATCCGGTTGATTTTGCCATGACCCAGAACAACCTTGGGACTGCCTACACAGATCTTCCGTCAGCGACCGCTGAGGAGCGTGCTGATAATGTGAAAAAGGCGATTGCCTGTTATAAGGCGGCGCTGGAGATATATAAGAAAAACGAGTATCCGCAATATTTTTGTCAGACAGCAGAGAACCTTGGAATGCTGCTCGTTTCAATAGGAAATACAAAAGAAGGCTGTCATTGGCTGAGAGAGGCAATGGCACTTAAACAATTTCTCCCTGATCGCGGCGAGAGACTTGAAAGTCTGATAAAAGAATTTTGCAGTGATAAATGATTGAGTCCAGTGCAAAAAGTTAATAGATAGAGTAGAAATGATTTTTTTAGACGCTGATTACGCTGATTGCACTGATTACGCTGAAAAAAACAGAGATTTTTCGGCGCAAATGCGCCGAATAACTCTTTCCCTGCTTATTACATGCAGGGACATGCTGCCGGAGGAATGACAGCGGAGAGGCTCCCCTGTTTAAAGCATGCAGGGGCATGCTTTTTGAGTGTAAAACATAAAGTGCTCCTATTAGTAATTATCCCTTAAAACTTGAATCTCTGCTGTTTAATCCTGTATAATTTTTAAATTAATCGCCTTCGGCGAAAAAGATAAACCACAGATGAACACAGATTTACACAGATGTAGATATATTGCCTTGAAATGGTGAAAAAAGTTATTAACAATCTGATGTTTTTCAATTGTGGAAAACATAGAAGATTCCTATAGTATTTAATTATTTCCGGAGGCAAAAAAGATGGTTGAAGTTGACAGGGTTTCAAAAAATTATGGGAGGGTTCAGGCACTGGCGGATGTTTCGTTCAGTGTGAAAGACGGCGAGATTTTGGGGCTGCTCGGACCGAATGCGGCGGGGAAGACCACGCTGATGCGCATTCTCACAGGGTATCTGCCTGCATCGGGCGGCACTGCGCGCGTTGCAGGATACGATGTGTTTGAGGATGCTGCGGAGGTGAAACGGCGCATCGGGTATCTGCCCGAGAATCCGCCGCTCTACGGCGATCTGTCTGTGGATGCCTACCTGCGGTTTGTGTGCGAGATTAAGGAAATCCCAAAGCGGGAAATAAAGAAGAGAGTGGATGAAGTTGTTGACAAAGTGAAACTCGGCGGCGTGCGTTCGCGTCTTGTGGGGAATCTTTCAAGGGGCTTTAAGCAGCGTGTCGGGCTGGCACAGGCGCTGCTGACAGACCCGCCGGTGCTGATACTTGACGAGCCGACGGTGGGGATGGACCCGCGGCAGATCATTGAAGTGAGAAACCTGATAAAGGGTCTGCGCGGCAGCCACACGGTGATCTTCAGTTCGCACATCATCGGCGAGGTCAGCGCGGTGTGCGAGAGGGTTGTGATACTTCATCAGGGAAAAATTCTTGCAGGGGGCACCTTTGAGGAACTTGTCAAACTGACAGAGGACAAGGAGGCGGAAGATCAGGCGTATACGGAAACATCTTATGCCCGTGCCGCTTCACTTGAAAAGGTATTTCTTACTCTCACTGAAGGGGACAAGGCAGGATGAAAAAGACAATTGCGATCTATAAAAAGGAATTGAAAAGCCTCTTTGTATCGCCGCTTGCCTATGTGGTCATAGCGATATTTCTGACACTCACAGGTTATTTTTTCACGGGCATACTCGTCGCCACACGCGAGGCAAGCATGAGATATGTCTTCGGAAACATGGCGGTGATATTGCTTTTAGTTACTCCACTGTTCACGATGCGCACCTTCGCTGAGGAACACCGCACGGGGACGGATGAACTCCTGATGACGACGCCTCTGTCGCTGCACCACATCGTGTTAGGTAAATATTTTGCAGTGTTCACGATGTTTGCCGTGATGCTTGTCTTCAGCGCCGAATTTCCCATCATCCTGTTAAGATTGGGCAAACCTGACATCGGACCGCTCCTCGGCGGCTACGCAGGGCTTTTGCTTATGGGGGCATCTTTCATCGCTGTCGGCATCTTCGCATCATCTCTTACGAACAACCAGATGGTTGCGGGGATCGTTGCCTTCGCTATATTGCTTATTTTATGGCTGATAGAATGGGCGCCGACGATGGTCGGCACTGCCTACGAGAAATTCTTTTCGGAACTTTCAATATTGCGTCATTACAGCGATTTTGAGAAGGGCGTGGTTGACACAACGCACATTTATTATTATGTTGCGCTGGTTTTTGTTTTTCTGTTTCTGACGGTGCGGAGTCTGGAGACGCGGCGGTGGTAGGAAGAGCAATTTTAATTTTAAATTAATCGCCTTCGGCGAAAATGGTTCACGCAGAGGGCGCAAAGGACGCAAAGATGTAGGGGCGCACTGCCGTGCGCCCCTGCATTTTATGTTTGTGATATAATTTCAGGTGTGAAGACAGCGATAGTCGGCGCTGGTGCGATAGGGAGTTTGTTCGGGGGGCTGCTTGCGCGAAGCGGCGAGGATGTATTGCTGCTTGACAACCATCCGGAGCGCGCGGAGAAGGTCAGCCGTGAGGGGCTGCGGTTTGAAGGGATAAGCGGTGAGATGGTAATACCGATATGTGCAACGAGCCGTTTTGAAGACAGCGGGGGCGCTGATTTATTTCTTATCTGCGTGAAATCATATTCTACGGAGGCGGCGGGGAAGCAGATCGCTCCGTTCGTTAAAAATGACTCTATCGTTATGACATTACAGAACGGCATCGGGAATGTGGAAAAACTGTGTGAGATTTTTTCACGGGAACAGGTGATGGCGGGCACGACCTCGCAGGGGGCAAATGTCCGCGGGATCGGGCACATACACCACGCAGGCAGGGGGGATACTGCTATTGGCGAACTTGACGGGAAGGTCAGCGAGCGGGCGAACAGGACGGCGGAAATTTTCACACGGTCCGGCATTCCGACGCGGGTCAGCGAGAATGTTACGGGGCTTCTATGGGGGAAACTTCTGATCAATGTCGGCATCAATCCGCTGACGGCGATATTGCGGATACGCAACGGGGAGATACTCAATCGTCCGCCTGCCGTCGCCCTGATGCACCGCGCAGTGCTTGAAGCATACAGGGTATGCACCGGAAAAGGGATAAAATTAGAGTTTGCCGACCCGATAAAGAAAGTTGAAGAAGTAGCAATGTTGACAAAAGACAACATATCATCCATGCACCAAGATGTGCGCGCAGGGAAGCGGACCGAGATTGATGCCATCTGCGGGGCGGTCGTGGATGAAGGCAAAGCGATTGGAATTGAAACGCCGATAAACGAAATGTTATGGAACATTGTCAAGGCGATTGAAGAAAGATATGGGAATAAATAAAAAAATTATCAGCCTGACAAGATCAAAAATTGCGATGCAAGCGCTTTTGTACTCTTGTCATGCGGAAAATGTCAAAGTAAAGATATATATCTTTCTGTGTTCATCTGCGATTCCATCTTTTAATGATTAAACTTGTATACTCCTCTGTTGAAATTTCTCTGTTTAAGGCTTCTTGGAATTGTTCCTGTGAAAGTCCGATGTCTTTGAGAATATCGTTAAAGGTATGAGGATGAACATCTTTTCTGCCTGCCGGGACCATCGTTCATGCAACAATTTTCCCTTGAAGTGCAAACACGAACCAGCGATGACTTCCTTTTCCGCGTTTTGGGAGTTCCTTATAGCCGA
>JBFMBQ010000045.1:0-13889 GCA_040755115.1 bacterium | reverse complement strand
CGCTGCCTGATTCACGATCGGGTCCATACATGTCGTAACAAAATCAGTGAACATGATTTCAACTATCGGTCGCAGCCCGGCTGCCGCCGCTCCAACACCGCCGCCGACAATGGCGTTCTCGCTGATCGGGGTATCTATGATTCGCTCTTTGCCGAATTCATCCACCAGTCCTGTCGTTACAGACATATAGCCGCCGAGCGATACATCCTCACCCATAAGTATCACTGTACGGTCTCGGCGCATCTCGGCTGCGATGGTTTCGTTGATCGCCTGCGAGACGGTGATTTCCCGCGCTGCGGCGTGAAGGTGCAACTCACCGGCGTAACATTCTTCTCTGTCCGTCGCGTAAATATCGGAATACAGCGCATCGGGGGCAGGGTCTGGCGCTCCAAGCGCCGCCTGCACCGCCTCATCTATCAAGGTTTGCGCCCTCTTTTCCATTTTTTCAAATTCACCCGGTGCGAGGATGCCTTCGTTTTCAAGTTCGCGGCGCAGCCGCTGTATCGGACATTGTTTCATCCGCTCCTGTTTTTCTTCCGGTGTGCGGTATCCCTCGCCCTCACCCTCCATGTGTCCGCGCCATCTATAGGTCATGCACTCAATGAGTGTGGGCCCGCCGCCTGCCCTTGCCTTTTCTACGGCGCGGTGGACCTCGCGGAACACGGCGCGCGCATCGTTGCCGTTAATGCGCAAACCCTCAAAACCGTAAGCGCCGGCGCGCTTCCACAACTCCACGATCCCCGAATGTTCGGCAAGCGGCGTGAATTCGCCGTATTCGTTATTCTCCAGGATGAAGACCACCGGCAGTTTCTTCACCGCTGCGAAATTCAGTCCTTCATGGAACATGCCCTGATTGGCGGCGCCGTCTCCGAAGAAGACGACCGAAACTCTGCCGTCGCCGAGCAGAGACGACGCCAGCGCTGCACCTGCGCCGAGAACGATGCCGGCGCCGACGATGCCGTTGGAACCCATAATACCGATTGATGTGTCAATCACATGCATTGAGCCGCCTTTGCCTTTGCAGGTGCCGGTGTTCTTGCCGTAGAGTTCAGCCATCATTGCTTTGACATCGGCGCCTTTAGCGATCAGGTGCCCGTGTCCGCGGTGAGTCGTGTTTATAATGTCATCGGGTTTCAGTGCCATGCACGCCCCCGCTGCCACCGCTTCCTGCCCGATGGAAAGGTGCACCGCGAAGGTCGGAAGTTTCCCATCTGCAAACGCCTCTGCGAGATGTTCTTCAAATTTGCGTATCAGCAGCATTTTTTTCAGCATCGCAATATAGAGTTCGTTTCCTCCCTCAGGCGGGCGGTGCTTCGCTGTTTCAGTTCGGGGAACCGGCGCCATCCCGCTGATTAAGGGAACTTCGCCGACCCGATACAATTTATTCGCGGATGCAAAGTCCACCCTCGCAGCGCGCGAGAAAAACTCAAAGATGCCGGTTCGGCGCGGTCTTTTCGCGTCAGGCTTGGTTTCTTCTTCCTCAAGCAAATCCTCTCTCCCCAGTTCTCTTAACGCCTCGCAGTAGGAGACATACAGCGGTTTTATCACCGGCAGCAGTTTCAGCGCTTTGGTTACCTGTCCCTTGAAGACTACCGAGCGGGTCGCAACCGCCACAGGCACACTCAGCCGTCCCATAAAGAATTTGTGTGCGGTATCACCTGATAGTGTGAACTCAACATTGGGTTCGCTGTGTTTCTCGCCTAACGCCCATTTTATCGGCAGTTGCGTGCAGTCAATAAAAAGACTTCCTTCCGGCTCAAAGTATTTGTATTGCATTACTATTCCGGCTTCGCTGAGTCTCCGTGCGAAATCCTCGTTACGGAACGCTTTTTCAAGTGCCGCCCTGAAAATTCCATACATCTCTTCTTTTGATTTAAATACAGGCATATCTGCCTCCTTGCTCACTCTACCTGTTATAAGGTAATGCTAAAAAGGATTTAAATCTAAGGTTTTTGTTTCTCGTTGAACGGTTGCGCGGCTGGAATCGTCTATCGGGTGTGGTTGAACGGTCAAAAATTCCCCAACCGAAAGACGAATACCGATTCGAGCGACGCAACCGCTACCGAATAACGAAAAACTATGAACCTTCGCATCTTTACAGCACATTTTGAACTTCTGCATTTAAATTCGCACAAGTTCAGTAATAGGATATTTACCATATTTGCGTGCGGCGCGATACATGGCAATAGCGTTTTCGGGTTTGACATCCGGGTGGATGGTGTTGGATGAGGATAATATGTATCCACCCCCTGGAGCCGCTGCGCGAATCGTGTCCTTTACGCTCTGTTCAACTTCCTCCACCGAACCACTCGTCAGAAGAAAACGGCAATCAATGTTGCCGAGAACGCATGTTTTACCCTTGCAGTGTTCCTTAACTTTGCCGATATCCATGCTCTGCGGCTGTATGGGATGCACACCGTCAAAACCGACTTCTATTAAATCGTCCAGAATCGGCAAGAGATTGCCATCCGAGTGTTTGACTATGAGGCAGCCGCGGCTGTGCACTGCGTCCACGAGTTCCTTGAGGTACGGCTTAACGAACTCTCTGAAATGCGCCGCCGACATCAGTGTTGACTGGTCCATAGCGAGATCGCCCGGACTTATTATCGTGTCCACACCGGCATCAATTGCGAGGCTCGCCAATTCAATACACAGGTCGGTTGCGATGCGCGCAACCCCGTGCGCCAATTCAGGGTGAGTAATATAATCCGTTAACAAATTCTGCATTTTCCCGCGAAGAGACCAACTCAGGTCAAACGGATCAAAACTCATAAGCACAGCGGCTTTGCGATCTTTGAAATAGTCTTTTGCGAGTTGCACGGCAAGAATCCACATATCGTCCGGCTTCGGCATCTTGCAGGTTCTTAAATCATCCATGGAGTTAATAGGTCCCTCAAATGGGACAGGCATGCCGTGCGAACTGATGTAATGCAATACTCCGAGGCTGTCTCGTATTATATTGTTGCCGAGATATTCCGTTCCTGTTAATAATGGCATTGTAACACCGTCAAAATCCAGTTCATCAACCACCATCGCGAGGGCATTAAAGATTGCTATCAAATCGTTCGGCGTCATTTCGTGCAGCCATTTCAATTCGGGAACATTATCCGTGAAGTGCTTCGCGATATTTATAATGCATGGCTCATTTATCGCCAGTTCCCAGATAGGCACTGCATCGGGTTCGCCGAGTTTCAGGGCTGTGATGAATCTTTCTTTACCTGTCATGTTAAACCTCGCATTTTTTCTTTGATCGTAACTATTTAGAGGTCTAAAGTGAAGATGTGAATAAAAATATGCCCACTGATTTGTTTGTCATCATACGGTTAGGGTTGCGCCGTTGGAATCGGGACTCGTAGTTCGGATTTCGGGGTTCGGGTTTTTATTTTTATCTTTTACCCAAACTACGGACTACGAATCCCGAACTACGATTCCAGCCGCGCAACCGTTCAACGAGAACCGGTTTCCATGATTGCCGATTTGAACATGTGAAGTATATGATGATCCAATCAGTATGTGTTATAATATACACCCATTGACATATGAAATAAGGTTATCATAAATGCGCATTGTCTTCTGGGGTGCAAGGGGCAGCATCCCCTGCTGCCACAAGGGAGTTATACGATATGGAGGCAATACCTCATGCGTAGAAATCCGCACGCGGAATAACGACCTGATAATACTGGACTGCGGCACAGGGCTGCGCAGCCTCGGTGTGGAACTGATGCAGGCGAGGGCAGTGGACACCGCCGTGCTTGAAAAAACGGTTGAATTCATCGTGGAAGAACATGTGCGCGTCCTCGCCGCACATAAGCAGGATGCCTTGCGCGCACTTAATGGCACACAGCCTTTCAAGGGCGAAGCACACATCTTCCTGACGCACTATCACTGGGACCACATTCAGGGCTTCCCTTTCTTCGTGCCTGCATACATACCAGAATTTGAGTTTCATATATATGGTATGCTGAAAGCCGACCACCGCCTGCGCAACGTTATCGGCGAACAGATGGGCAAGACCTATTTCCCGGTTATGTTTGACCGGATGGGCGCAAAAATGCACTTCAACGAGATCATTGAGGACACCGTTGTCATTGAGGATACTGTGGTGAAGTCGCGTTATCTGAATCATCCGCAGGGCTGCCTCGGCTACCGCATCACATCGGGTGAGATGAGTGTCGTTTACGCAACCGACACGGAGCACTACGAAGACCGCCTTGACCAGAACTTGCTTGAACTCGCCGAGGACGCCGATGTGTTGATCTATGACAGCATGTATACGCCGGAAGAGTATCAGAAAAAGAAGAACTGGGGACACAGCACCTGGGAGGAGGGCGTAAGGATTGCGCGTGAAGCAGGCGTCAGAAAATTGATCCTCTTCCACCACGACCCCGAGCACGATGACGATTTCATTGACAGGATTGGGCGTGATGTGAGGGAGCAGTTTCCCAATGTGATGGCGGCTTATGAGGGACTCGTGATAACCGATTTTCCGGACGAGCCGACGCAGATTGAGGACGCCGAGGAGGACAAAACTTCGCCGCTCCTGATGCCGTCATTCCAACTTGTGGATTCCGCACTCCATATTGACTGCGGTGCGAGTTTCCTATCGCTGCTGAATCCGGGAGCGAAGACAGCAATTGACAGGCTGCCGCAGCGCACTGCCAGCAAGATTGTGTTCAAAGTGGATAAAGTAAAAAGTGCAAGCGGCAGGGGACTGACGGCGCTGGCGGATGTCATCCAGCATGCCGCCGGGCAGAACATACCGACAGGCATTGAAGGCGCTTCACCCGAGATAATCCACAAATTGAAGATTGCCAGATTCCATCATATAACGAAGATAGAGTAGGGGCGCACGGCAGTGCGCCCTTACAAAATAATTTTGCCCACGAAGGACACGAAAAAGAACAATGAAGGAAGAAAAAATATCAAATTTCAAAATCCGAATGTCAAATCAATGTCAAATGTCAAATATAAAATTTTTATCCACTGATTTCACTAATTTAATTAGTGTAAATTCGTGTAATTAGTGGATCATCTTTTTCATCTTTTTATCTTTATCATTCATTTGACATTTGGTCTTTGTCATTTGAAATTGATCATTACCAACTGTCTACTTCCTATAAACTCACGGCACATAGCGCTTTATATATTTCCCAGTTGCCACTGGTATCATCGTCCCATACGATAATCGGATTCCCGGCTGAATCTGTCGCTATTGATGGATATTCAGAATATCCTAAATTGTTTGAAGCCCCGCCGCCTGAAGCAGAACCTGTTCCCATCTCTACCCACGATGTCCCATTCCACCGCTTCACATATATTTCATAATTGCCGCTGGTTCTATCCCCCCATGCAACAATCGGATCACCTATTGAATCAGATTGTATCTCGCTTTGTGTCCTTGGTGGTTTCACCATTTTGTCTGCAATGATAAGGTTACCCCTGCGCTTGACCATCACTGTGTTTTATCCTTATAATTTTTTATCAAAGATTAACACAGATAAACTCGGGCGAAATCAATGTAACTCTGCGTAAATCTGTGCAAAAATTAAACTATGCTTGCGAAGCGGATAATACCATGTCTTGATGTGAGGGGCGGGCGCGTCGTCAAGGGCGTTAATTTCGTCAACCTGGTGGATGCAGGCGACCCCGTTGAGCACGCACGCGTGTATGACGAGGAAGAAGCGGACGAACTGGTCTTCCTTGACATCACCGCATCCTCTGACCACCGCGACATCATGCTGGATGTGGTGCGCCGAACGGCGGAGACGATCTTCATTCCCTTCACTGTCGGCGGCGGCATACGCAACCTTGATGATATTCGCCAGACGCTCAATGCCGGCGCGGATAAGGTGTCGCTCAATACGGCGGCGGTGCTTAATCCTGACCTCGTGGATGAGAGTTCGTCAATCTTCGGCTCACAGTGCATCGTGGTTGCGATAGATGCGAAAAGAGCAGGTGACAGTTGGATTGTTTATACCCACGGCGGACGCACGCCGACCGAGCGTGATGCCATTGAGTGGGCGCAGGAGGTGGAGCGGCGCGGCGCAGGCGAAATCCTGCTCACGAGCATGGACAGGGACGGCACACGCATCGGTTATGATAACGAACTCAACCGTGTTATCGTTTCGCACATCAATATCCCTGTCATCGCATCGGGCGGGGCGGGCACCCTCCAGCACCTCGTGGATGCTGTCAATGAAGGAAATGCGGACGCCGTGCTCGTCGCCTCGCTCTTTCACTACCGTGAATTCTCCATCCGTGAAGCGAAACAATATATGCGCGAACACGGGATAACTGTTAGATTGTAAATCCGCGCATATCTGCGTAAATCTGTGTCCAAAAAAATCAAAACTCCGGAGTTGAAACAATGATTGAACTGAAATTTGACGAAAAAGGCTTGATCCCCGCGATAATCCAGGAAGACGACACAGGCGAAGTCCTGATGATGGCATATATGGACAAAGAAGCGCTGCGCCGCACTATGGAAACAGGCACCACCTGGTTCTGGAGCCGCTCGCGGCAGGAATATTGGAACAAAGGCGCAACCAGCGGCAACAAACAGATTGTCAGGAAAATCTTTTATGACTGCGATAAAGATACACTGTTAGTGAAAGTTCAGCAGTTGGGCGACGGCGCATGCCACACCGGCAACCGCACATGTTTCTTTTCTGAATTAAATCCGTGTAAATCTGCGTAAATCCGTGTCAAAAAATGATCTTCGTTTTTACATCAAAACCTTCGGCTGCCAGATGAACCGCGCCGACACCGATGTGCTGTGCGCCGTTTTTGCCGATGCAGGAATGACGCCCGCAGCATCGCCCGATGAGGCAGACCTCGTTCACATCCACACCTGCTGTGTGCGCCAGAAGGCGGAAGACAAATTCTACAGTTACCTCGGCGAGATGAGACATCTGAAAGAGCGCAAGCCGTCATTTATACTCGGCGTCGGCGGCTGCATACCTGAACGAACCGAAATAAACAGATCACACCCCTTCATTGATTACATCATCGGCGCACGCAATCCGATTGATTATACCGACATCATCAACTCTGCGTTAATCCGCTTTAATCTGTGTTCATCTGTGGTTCAATCTGTTAATTCGCAATTCGCAATTCGCAATTCACAATTCATAACTGTCATCCGCGGCTGCGCCAATTACTGCTCCTACTGCATCGTCCCTTATGTGCGCGGAGGCGAGATGAGCCGGACGCCGCAGGAAATCTATGATGAAGCGGCTGCGCTGACGGGAAACGGCTGCCGCGAGGTTACGCTGTTAGGACAGAACATACTTGCCTACGGCGAAGATTCAGAGCCGAGGCGAAGCCTGATTGATGTTATTGAACGGATTCACGAAATAGAGGGACTGCGCCGCATCCGCTTCGTTACCTCGCATCCGAAATGGGTATCAGAAGATTTTCTTGCGCGGCTTAAAAACTACCCAAAGGTTTGCGAGCATTTCCATGTTCCGTGTCAGGCAGGCGATGACGAAATCCTGCGCCGAATGAACCGCCGTTACACCGCGCAGGAATATGAAAATACTATCTGTATGATAAGATCGCATTTCCCTGACTGCTCCATCACCGCAGATGTGATTGTCGGCTTTCCGGGCGAGACCGATGAGCAGTTTCAGAACACACTTAGATTGCTTGAACGGTTGCGCGTTGATTCCGCATATACATTTAAGTATTCTGTCCGCACAGGCACCGCCGCCGCACGGATGCCTGATTCTGTCCCGCTGCATGTAAAAAAAGATAGACTGCGCATTCTTAACGAATTGCAGGACTGCATATCGCTTGAAATCAACAAGACTCTCATTGGCACTGTTCAGGAAGTGATGGTTGAGTCTTCAGACCCGAGACCCAAAACTTCAATAGCCCCCGCACTCCGCACTCCGCACTCTGCACTCCGCACTCATAACTATCTCGGTCGCACACGCACGAACAAGGTAACAGATTTTGCATCAAACCGCTCACTTACTTCCGGTGAAATCGTTCATGTAATCGTGAAAAGTGCTACACCGCATGCACTTGTGGGAGAAATAGCCGAGGAAAATCAACGACGAGTCAGCGCCTTTTAATCCGTGTCAATCTACGAAATCCGTGCCAAAGAATAAAAAAATCATATTAATTTCCGCAATATTACTTGCCGGTGTATCCGCCACCGCCGTTTCGCTGCTCTTTCACCTGCGTCTGAAGCACGAACCTGTCCTGGTGCTGGCGGAGGGCACGCCGGGTTACGAACTATCCTGCCCGCAGAAGGTTGCCGCATTACTTGAATCATTCGTTGTGGATGAAGTGATTGAGTTGTTGAATAACTGTGAAGAAGCGAAAGGTGATTATCGGCTTCGTGAAGCGGTGCGGGAGGCGGCGGCTGTTGTTGATTTCAACAATGCTGCCGGAGACGAGGCGTATCCATACACAGAGAAGTGGCTTGATGGGGGCAAGCGCAGCGAAAAGAAAGCAACGGCTGTGAAAAGCCCGGAAGGCATCACAGATGCGAGGCTGAAAACTGTTATTGCCTTCCGCCGTGCGTTTGCGCTTTACAATCGCGGTGATTACAGGTCATCACGAAAAATTTTGGACGAGATGGCGGAAAATGATATTCTGGGAGATTATCGGCTGCATCTGACTGCGCTCGTTTCAATGCGTCTCGGTAACTATCAAGGCGTTGAGCGGACGGCAGCCGCCTTCATCGGGAAGTATCCGAACAGTTTGCTTTACGATGAAATGAAACTCGCGCTTGCGGCGGCACACCACAAGCAGGGTAAAAAATCGGATGCGATAAAGGAGATAGAGGAAATACTTGACGGAACGGCGTCTCCGACAGCAAAGGGGCGTGCGCTTGCGCTTGCAGCGGCAATACACCGCGCAGAAGGCAGGGAGGCGCAGACGAGGACTGCGCTGATGAGGATTCCTACGATGTATCCGTCGGCGGACTTTGAAAAAGATGGAATAAAAAATCTCATTGATGCCGCGAAAAGTGAGATTAAGAATTCAAAACCCGAAACAATAGTCAAAGTTGCAGAATTCCTGTTTGAAAAAAAGATGTATTTCTCGGCGGCGGAATATCTGAAGAAGGCGTTGAAGGCGCATAGCCAGCACCCTTCGCTGACGCTTCTTATTGGCAAAGTGGAATACGCGCGGGGAAAGCAAACAGAGGCGGCGAGGCATTTCAGCGCGATCATTGCGCGCTCGGCGGGGAGTGAAGTTCACCGCGAGGCGCATCTGTGGCGTGCACGCTCTCTCCACGCAGCGAAAAAATATTCAGAGGCGGAAAAGGAATATCTCCGAACCTATCAGGATTATGATAATTTTCAGTATCTGCCGCTTCAGGACCTGATACGGATGTATGAGGAAACAGGAGATGAAAAAAAATATTACATTGCGCTGGAAATGCTGCTCAAGAAATTCCCGAATCTTGAAGGCAACGATGTTCACCTGCGGATGACAGGGAGAAAGAATTATCTTGAGGGACGGCGCAGCGAGGCGTTGAGCGCGTATCAGACACTCATAAGAGATTTCCCGCAGAGCGGTCTGTCAGGGCTGGCATATTTCTGGAGCGGAAAGATAATGCTTGAGATGGGACTTGAGAGCGAGGCGCATCGGCATTTTGAAGAAATTGAAAAGCGGTTTCCGTATTCGTATTTCTGCGTAAGGGCGGAAGAACTGACCAGCAGCGGAGTGCGCGATTGCATTGAAAAAGGGCAGCGCGATTATACCGCAATGATAAATTCATTAAGCAGCGATATGCACCTCCGCAACGGCTATGCGCTGATGGCATCGGGGCTGCTTGAGGCGGCGAGGGTGGAGTTTGAGGCGGCGGGAAATGCGCGGGAAGCGGCGGTCGGGCTTTCAAAATTTTATCGGCTGATAGGACACAACCCGCTTTCGGTCAAGGCGATTGAGAAAGCGGTTGAAAAGGATGGTGAATTTTTCAGGACGGTGCTTGGCAGCGCAGTGCTGACCGAGTTGCTTTTCCCTCTGCATTACAGGCAGGAGATTTCATCGGTAGCGCGTGAGTTCGGCGTTGACCCTGCGCTTATGTTTGCGCTGATACGGCAGGAAAGCAGGTTTGACCCGCACGCCCTTTCGTCTTCAAACGCAATGGGGCTGACACAGATTCTCCCCTCAACCGGGGTGTGGATTTCCGAGAAGATGGGTATTGGTGCGTTCAGGGCTTCTGCGCTTTATGATGTGAAGGTTAATGTCAGGATGGGCGCCTGGTATCTGCGGTATCTCATAGACAAATTCGGCGATGTCCCGTCGGCGCTTGCCGCTTATAATTGGGGCGAAGGGAATCTGCGACGATGGAAAGAGCGGTTCCCATCAGGCGACGCAGACAGGTTTTTTGAATCTGTGCCCCGCGCCGAGACGCGTCGGTATGTGGGGAATGTCCTTTTTAACTATCAGGTGTATAAAAACCTGGATTATAAACGATAGAATTGAGATGCAGGGCTTGGCTTCTGCACCGCGTCGGAAACAGCGCATTGCCAAGAATCTCGTGCAAAATAATCTCCTATTGCCTTCAAAACAAAAAAACTCCATGCATCAAAAGTAAAACCATATACTTTCGTAATCATCAATGTTTTCGCCTATCCGTGCCAGACGATCAAGGTAATTGAGGATCGGAACATCAGTGCCTATATACGCATCGCAGCGGGTGATGTTTTTCTCCCATGGATGGTATACATAAACACGAGAGCCGTCCGGAAGGACGGAAATGAGATCGCGGTGCTGGATCGCACGCAAATAATTTTTTCCCAGAGCGGGCAGATTATAGACGGTTTCATCCGTGCGCCGGGTTCCGGGAAGCAGACGCGCCTCTTCCTGTTGTTCCTGAAGAATACGGGCTATGGGAACCCTGTAAGACAGGGTTTCTTCTTTTCCCTTCGGCACGAATGTGTAATATGGATCTATACCGGCTCGCCGCAGAAGCAGGCGCAGGTGCGTCGCTTCAAAGCGACGCGAGACATAAAAAGTATATACGAGTTGATTGTAGACACCGATTCCACGACTGCGCAGTCGCTCCACGGCTCCGACGAGGTCAGGCGTTACTTCATACGGGTGCTCCACATGCGTTACTACACACACTTCGCGGAAACCGGGCTGCCGCAGTGCGCCAAGATGGTCTGCAAGGGAATCGGTGATTCTCATCGGCATAGTTACCGGCGTGCGTGTGCCGATGCGTATCAGGTCAACGCTGGGAATATCCGCAACGCGTTTTAGGATTCTGCTCAATGGCGCATCCGCAAGCGCGAGCGGGTCGCCGCCCGTTATGAGAACCTCCCGGATAGCGGGGCGAAACTCTATCCACTGGCATGCTTTCTCAATCTCCTCCCACGGCGCAAGCGCCCCGGGAGACATCACTCCGTCTATTTCCCAGTTACGCTGGCAGTATACGCATATTTGCGGGCATGTGTTGAACGGCTTAAGGATTGTAATCGCCGGATAGCGCCGTGTTATGAGATTGACCGGAGATGTGTCGCGCTCCAGCATGAAATCAAAAGCGCGCTCGCGCTCGTGATGGTGGGCGATCATCTCCTCAATATAGTCGGAGGGCGGAATCACCTGATAGCGTATCGCCCGATCCCGTACTGATTCCGGTTCGTTATCCATAAGTGAAACATAATACGGGGTGATGCCGAACGGCAATTTTGCTTCGTGCGTCCTGCGGCAGCGTTCTAATTCGTCAGGCGTAAGATTCACGATTCTATTCAGAATATCAGGTGTCCGAATAATATTACGAATCTGCCAGCGCCAATCATTCCATTCGGCGTCAGTGCATCCCAGCGCCGCCTGAATTTCCGCCTTACGCAAGTTGCGGCGTGCGATAGCCGCAGCCGTCAAGCCGTCGGTGCTGCGCCTCATAAGAGATTCAATTTCTCCCCACAGAGAATCCAAATAGTCTGAGCGGACAATTGCTGCCTCCCTGCCTACAAGGTTCTCCCTGGCGCCATGCCAGGTGTGCCATCCAAGTTCCACTTTTCCCTGTAGCCCTTTGAAAATGTGAATCATGTCGGCAAAAAAAGCAGGAGACAGATCAGGGCGGGAGCGGTCGCATGCAATGTCCCACAGCGCCTGCACCACACTGAATCCCGCCCGGGTCTCGGACCGTTCCGGGATCATTGATCTTAATGCTCTCGCGCAGTCCCGGACCACGCTGTACCTGTATTCATGTTTGTCGCTGTCGGCAAGTTCATACTGAGCGGATGATGTGGTGTTGTATAATCGCCGCCGTGCACCCTTTAAATCCGTGCTCTTCGCGAGGGCGCGAAAGAAAGATTCTGCTTCTCGCGCAAGCGACGACTTCGTGTACCGGCTCACATCAATTGTGTACTCCGCCATAAGGATCAACTCTTTTACGCTCGTGTCGCGCATGCTTACGCATAGAGCAATGTATTTCAATATTCACAAACCAGTCAACCAATCACACAGCCGTTCAATGCCTGTAAGCGCAGGTCGGCAGAAATGATCAAGGAAATCGTCGCCGAGCGTTTCTGCCAAAGGGATATGCTCGCTGGCAGAAAGAGCGCGGGCGCCGTTGAAATCAACATAGGCGATGCGAGCGGTCAATTCATCGGCAGGGCGTCCGAATTCAGAGCCAGGTAAGAATGCGATACTCATTTCGTTGAGTGAATACTCACATAGATCCCTTGAATTGTAAATGTTATGTCGCGCCAATTTTTCATTTAGAGGGGAAAAGTTGGGGAATAGATAGAAAGCGCCTTCAGGTTCTGCTACCCGTGCGCCCGCCTGGCGCAACATCTGCGCTGCTTTTTTTCCCAATGCTGAAAGTATGCGGCGGACATGCGCCAGATATTGTTCAATTGTGTAACCGCCCTGAAAAGCCCGCACGGCGGCAAATTGGATCGGCGTTGATGTGGATGTATAAGTCTCTGATGCAACGGCTGTCATGGAATCAAGCAGCCATTTAAGCGAGTGAGGAAAAACAAAACATCCAAGACGCCATCCACCGGCACCGCACCATTTGGACAGCCCGGTGCTGATAATCGTCCCCTCAGGATAGTATGTTGCAATAGATATATGTTTCCCCTGAAAGTGTATCTGCCCATATATTTCATCCGAAAGAAGAATTACTTCATATCGTTTTGCCTCTCTGGCTATCGCATGAAGTTCGTCATTACTGTAAGTTGTGCCCGATGGATTATTTGGGTAATTGAGCACGATAATTCTTGGGCGCGTGCAATCCGAATGACAGATTTCCCGAATGTGATCGGAATGTATTTTCCAACCATCTTCAAATGTAGTCGGCATAAAATTCACCGGGCGACCAATTATTTTCGCCTGAGGTTCATAAGAAACCCATGCAGGGGTAGGTATCACGAGGTCGCCGTAATAGCAGAGTTGAAGAAGGAACATCAACTCTTTAGAACCCGGTCCGATAAGCACATCGGCGGCGGTTGATTTCAGACCATACATCTGGTTGTGATGATGTGCGATTGCTTTTCGTAAAGCGAGCAGTCCCTGAGTCTGAAGATAATCCTTCTGGTGTGCGTTGTTCCTCAACTCTTCAACTACCGGTTCGGGAACCGGGAATGGTGACTGTCCGAGACCGAGTTTAAAAACCTTCACCCCATGTTCCATTAAACTGTTTGCTTTTTCGCTGATTGCTATTGTGGCGGATTTACCGAGACCACGCACATTCAGATTTAAGTTTTTGTGCGGACCGTTTTTATTTTTCATCGCATTGCTCCTTCAAATAAACTGTCCGATGCGGGAAAGGTATTTCTATACTTTCTTCATCAAATCTTTTAAATATTCTCTTTCTCAGTTCATGCTGCGCAAGGTATTGGTCAACAAATTCCCGAACCTGGCAAATCAGCGTAAAATCAAGGGAACTTTCTCCAAATCCAGGGATGAATCTTACA
>JBFMBQ010000044.1:0-12204 GCA_040755115.1 bacterium | reverse complement strand
GTTGCCCGAAAAATCAAGTTCGCAAATCCGTTCTGCTGAAATTTTTCGCAGTTCCTGATACATACCGCCCTGAACGATCCCGAACAATGCGCGCCCGTCGGGCAGAGGCACGCGCCTGCATCGTTCCGCCCAGCGTCCCGTCCGCTCCGTTGCGCCCTCAACCTCTGCTTTCGGTGCATCGTGCGGCGGGCACACATCAAGCGCCATTATGATGTCCGCACCGAGCCGCGACTGAAACTGAACGCATTCCTCAGGCGTGAGAAAATGCGAAGAGCCGTCAAGGTGCGAGCGGAATTCAACGCCGCGCTCGTCAACCTTCGTCATTCCCTTGAGACTGAATATCTGGTAGCCGCCGCTGTCCGTTAGCACCAGACCATCCCACGCGGCGAAGGCGCGCAGTCCGCCGAGACTTTCAACGACTTCCACGCCGGGGCGCAGGTAGAGATGATACGCATTGCAGAGGATTACCTCAACGCCGATGCGGCGCAGTTCCGCCGGAGCAATCGCCTTCACCGCACCGTAAGTGCCCACAGGCATGAACAGCGGCGTTTGGAACGAGCCGTGCGGGAGTCGGCAGACGCCGGTGCGGGCATCGCCGCTCGTTGCCTCTAATTGAAAAACCAATAATTTCCTCCTTAATGTCCTAATCCGGCATAGCCAGAACCAAAAAGTATGAACCACGGATTAACACTGATATACACTGATATTTGCGCCGAAGGCGCAAATAAAACATCTGTGTTTATCCGTGTCCATCTGTGGTTCTAAAGTTTTTGCCTTTTTGCGCAAGATTTCAGTTTTAAGACACTATCGCTTTCACCTGTATTAAATTACTTCAAACATTATACAAAATTATTCGCTGCGGGGATGAATATATTTTTATCCACGAATTACACGAATTTACACGGATTTCTCTGCGTCCTCTGCGCCTCTGCGGTTAATCTTGATTTTTTCAACCAACCAGCAAGACCTCATCAATACTGTTGACTGTATAAATAAATTCAGGATAGAATAAAAAGCAACATTTTAGCCATGTGAATTGCTGTAGGGCGCGGTCTCCGCACCGCGCCGTGTGGCACCCCAAAACAAGTTTGGGGGTGGCACATACGGCAATCATAGAGATCGCCCGCCGGCATGGGGAACTTATTAATGTCTCGGAAATATAAAAAACAACATCTAAAAAAACACTCCAAATTAAAGACTTGACTCCATTCTCTACCTCCATTCCCTCCCATTATTTTATCTATCAATTGTTGATGTTTTATTCGCGGTATAATTTGGTCATCATCAGAAAGGAAGGTGGATTTTATGCCTAAAAGAAAAAAAGGCGCTGTTAGACGAGGTCGTGGAACTATGTGTAATATTTGTGGACGCAACTGTGGTAAGGGAGGCGCATTAAAGACGCATATTAAAGGAGCACACGATATCAATTATGGAGACTATAAAAAGTGCTTTGAAAATCGTAGAGTTAAAAAAATCATTGATGCATGGGATGATTCAATACAAACCAGTGATGGAAATAAAGTTATTACCCATGTATTGGTTCGTCGATTTGTACGCGATCCATCGGAAAGACCACCAAGAAAAACCGTTAAATAAAACCTAAATTGAGCGATTCTCTCTATGATATTGTTTCCTCTAATGAGTGATCAATCTGGAGTGCGACATCACGATGTCGCTTTCATTTACGGCGATATATCGCCGTATGACAAAGCGGTGAAATATCACCGCACTCCAAAATTATTCATCGTCAAAAATCGCTCATTTTGGTCAAAGATATTCTGGTATATACCCAAAATATCTCCCCATCCAGTAGGGCGTGATGACATCAACGCCGGGATAGTTTCTTCCAACATCGCCTTCAGACCAAGGATAAAGGTATCAGACCTTAAATCTGGATATAAGGGAATAACACTATTTCGGTTGTACAAAAACAAAGGTCTATGGGTTATCCAGCGGCAGGGGAAATATATCGGGATGCGCCTCGTGGACGGATTTGAGGATGTCACGGGCGATTTCTATGGCTTCTTTTGCTTCAACCGGAGTTACACTATTCACGATTCCGTAATCGCCGGTTGTACGAAATTCCATAAGTGAAGAATAACCGTCTCCGAGTTCCTTGGACCACTTTCCGGGCAGGACAAGGTCCCGATGGACAGCAGCCTCAACTTGCTGATGTTTCCGGAAAGCAACGTCCTCAAGGGCGAACAACGCGGATACAGCATAAAATGCGGCATAATATGAACGATTCGCAATGCTATGAGGATGTTTCACAGCCTGGGCGTCTTCAAATGTGGCAACCGCTCGCTCCCATAGAATTTTTGCTTCTGTTATGCCGGTCATATCTCAATACCCTCTTGTCGTGCAAACCGTAACATAGCAAACGCCCCGTTATCGTAATCCTCCTTTGAGACAGGGGTTATGTGGAACATACGGTCTAAATATTCAAGTTTTAGTGAATATGTCGCTTTAACCGTCGCACGGATTTCTTTCCATGTGTTCACCGAACCGTCCAGAACGCAGAGGATGTCAATATCGCTGTCTGGAACTGCGTCGCCCCGCGCCTCAGAACCATAGAGAATAACGCCTTTCAGCCTGTCGCCGTAAAGAATCTGAAGGCGTTCCTTAATCCGTTGGAGCAATTCCACTACAGTCATATATGTTCACCATGAAAACCATTTATAATTATTATAACACACAGCCTGTGTTTTGGGATAACACAGCAGGTTGGAATTCTTTGGCAAAATTCGCGTTTCTATCATTCCCCCAGCGCATTTTGTTTTTCTTCGCGTTCTTCGCGTGAAACTTTTGCAGTTTCGGGGTTTATATTCCTTCGGGTATATACCCAAAATATCTCCCCATCCAATACGGCGTGATGACATCAACTCCGGGATAGTTTCTTCCCGCATCGCCTTCAGACCATGTCGGACCGATCCTGTATGGCTCGCGCTGCCACTGGAAATCGTCCATAATGTGCATCTTGTTATCCCAGATGTGC
The DNA here is from genome assembly GCA_040755115.1 of bacterium. Classification (GTDB taxonomy): domain Bacteria; phylum UBP15; class UBA6099; order UBA6099; family JBFMBQ01; genus JBFMBQ01. Next base: position 9,209 of record JBFMBQ010000044.1, on the reverse strand, counting down.
GCTGCCATTGCAACGATATTCGCAGATGCCCGTCGCTTCAGATCAGGGTCGTCAAATAATTCTAAAACCGTTCCGTTGCCCCAGAGCACGCCGGTAAACTGGTCGCGGCTCGCAGTGCTCAGGAAACGCCATCCTTTCCACGGACCGGTCTCCACGAGGTAGCGGTGTTCCTCATGTGCAGCCTTGATATGGGGTTCTGCGCGTTTGCCGACCCACTCGTCGTTTTCATAAGCCCTTGCAATCAGACCGGGGACGCCTGTAATTTCCCGCAATTGCGTTGTCGCCGCAAGCGCCTTTTCAAGGTTTACCCGCGCAAAATCCTCGCCCGTTACAGCGTAATAATATGCTGCTCCGGCAAGATATGTTCCCGTCCACATTGCTGCATCGCCGTAAGCATGATACGCGCCGTTCGCATCAATCTCTAATGTCAATCCGTATGGTGAGAACCGTTTCTGATAATCTTCGTTGTATTCTATTGCCTTCTGTTCAAGCCAGCCGCGTGATGAAGGGCCTGACGCAGCGCGCAGGGCGTAAAATTCGCTCGCCTTCGCATCAGCGGCATCGTGCGCGGAAATCACGAGAAGCACAATCGCTTCTTCGTCCGGCGCAACGGTCATCGTGCAGTCGTCGTTGAGCGACAACCATCCCGGCGCTTCGTCCACCGCCGGCGCTTTCGCCCCAGGTATTGCCGCACCGCCGTTGAAAAATGTACGCACACGCTCTATCCGGCAGCCCGAATACGGCGCAACCCCTCCCTGCATTTCTATCTTTGCCACGATTTTTTTGCCGACTTGCGCCACAGGTAATTCCCGATAGAGCAGGCGGAACTTATCGTCAACTACCGTGAACTGAATGTCTTCCTCCACTGATGTGCCGTCAGAGCCTGTTGCGCGCAATGTTGCGGTTGTGCGCTCAACCGCTGCCGGGTAACCTGCAATCGTATTGTTTGTGGTCAGGCGCAGACCGAACGGCAGCCTCCCTGCCGATATTTCCAGCCTGAACGGCGCCGCAACGCCTTTCACATCAACCGTAGATTCAAAATATGTTTTTATGTGAATTTTCCCCGCTCCGGCTACCTTCAGTTCCGCAGCATTTGCCGCGCACATACATAACAAAACCTGTAAAATACACGCCCGGATTGTCGCTTTCATATATGCCCTCCAGAGCCTAATTTGGTTTACCTATTATACTTAGGGCGTAGATTTTTAACAGTTGAATTTAGTGCAAAAGGCAGATTTCTGGAATAGAGGATGATTTTTGGACGCAGATAGACGCAGATTTTACGGATTACACAGATTCCGTAGGGGCGCACGGCTGTGCGCCCCTGCCTCTGCGCTCTTTGCGTGAAATTTTTACAATTTTAGTGATAAGCCTTCGCAAAAAGTGGCGGATTGAGAAATAGATGAACAGGACTGCGCTGCGGAGGTCGGATGCCGGCGTCGGCATTCCGAAGATGAGCGGCAGACGGAACAGCAGATAAGAGGTGCCGATGGGGCAGCCCGGGATTTTGACGGTGCGCCTTGCGACAAGCCTGCCGTTGACGCGCGTGCAGTCGCCGATCAGCAACACCGTGTGTTCGGGATGGATTACATCGCCCTCATAGATGCCCGTAACGATTGCGCCGGGGCGGGCATTGCGCACTGCGCCGGGGCGGCGTTTATCTGTTGTGCCGAGGCAGCCTTTGACAGCAGCGAGGCAGCCGCCGTAGCAGAATTCCCCGCGGTCGGGCGCATTTCCGCAGTAAAATTTCAGAGGCGTATTGAGTTTGTGTATGTCCTGATATTCGCTGACGATGTGCCTTGTTTTTTCCGCGAGTTCGTCAAGCGGATAGTCGCCTGTGATCTCAATGTCGGCGAGCGCGATGGTGCCGTAGCCGCGGTCGCGCGCAATGCGCAGGTGAACGATCTGCTCCGGTGCATAACCCAGCGCGGCGCCTGCTGTAGCGTCCGCCGCCAGCGGATCGTTCGCCACAAGGATCAATCCCAGCGGGAATCCCTGCGGCGCGCTTTCATAGCCGTGCCCGATGACGGTCGCATCGCTCACCACGAGATCGGGAAAACCGAGTTCAAGGAGATCAACGATTTTCTCATTCAATCTGTCATCGTGATAAAGCATGCGTTCGCGGTGACAGAGCAAGCCGATGTTGAGTTTGAGCGCGTTGGTGATCTCGCAGCAGATGTGGTATTTCAGTTTCGGCGCCCAGATTTTTGTGTCGGCGTGAAGTAGGCTGTGCGGCGCGTGAAATCCTTTATGGTGAACGCCTTTTTTCAGCGGCGCCCAGGTTGTGCCGTCCTGATTGAAGTCCACGAGTCTTACCTTCATTCTGCGTGCGAGCGCATCGTAGCCGGCTTCGCGGAGGAACAGTCCGGGCGGGATGCCGAAGCCGCTGGATTCGCCGATGGTTATTTCCGTTACGCTGCTTTTTGTCTTCAGCGCGCGGATGAGTCCTTCTATCACGCCCTGATGCGTGTAGGAATGATGGATGTATTCGCGGTTAGCGGTAACGACATTGGGTTTTATCAGCACTCTTCCACGCGGCGCTGCGCCCAGTTCTTCAAAGCACTCCCGTATGATTGCCTCTACCCGGTCCGGATCCGGCATGGGGCAGCGGCGGAGGATGACTTTGGGTTTTAGACTTTCTTTCTGCATTTAGATTTTATTGCAGTATGAATAATTGTAAGATAAATTTCAACCTTAATCTTTTCAATCCCCGACGCTGCGGATTGTTTCTATAAAGCGCGTGATATCCTCGCGCAGCGGCGCTTCAAAAGCCATATCCTTCTCTGTAATCGGGTGACAGAAAACGAGCCGTTTCGCATGCAGGGCGTGCCCTTTCAGGACATTCAGCGCCTTTTGCAATATTCCAGATTCAAGACCTGACCCTATTCTTTTTCTTCCGCTGTAAAGGGCGTCGCCGGCGACAGGATGTCCGATGTGCGCAGCGTGGACGCGTATCTGGTGCGTCCTGCCGGTGAAGGTTCTTACATCAAGTAAAGTGAAATACTTAAACCGCTCCGCAGCCTGAAATTCCGTTACCGCCTGCCTGCCGCCTTTTGCAACGACCGCCATTTTTTTGCGGTTTATCGGCGAGCGACCTATTGGCAAATCCACACGCACCTTATCTCTTTTCAAACTTCCATAGACGACTGCGGTATACCATTTGGTTATGGTGTGATCGTGAAACTGTGCGGCAAGCGACAGATGCGCGGCATCGGTTTTCGCCACCACGATCAGCCCGGAAGTTTCCTTGTCAAGTCTGTGAACGATGCCCGGGCGCGCGGTACCGCCGATGCCCGAAAGGCGGTCGCAGTGATGAAGGACTGCGTTGACGAGCGTGCCGCTGATGCAGTGCGGCACAGGGTGAACATTCATCCCAACGGGTTTGTTTATGACGATCAGGTGATCATCCTCATAGACGACATCAAGCGGTATTGCTTCGGGGCGGATATTTGTTTCTGCCGGCGGCGGCAGCGATATGCGAATGCGGTCGTTGCGCCTGATGCGGTCGGCGGGCTTGGCGGCGGCAGCGTTCACGCGCACAAGTCCGTTGCGGATCAGTTTCTGTACATAAGTGCGGGAAAAACCGGGCAGGCAGGAAAGCAGGAAGATGTCCAGCCGCTGCGCATCATCTTCTGCCGTTAAGTGAATATCCTTTTGTTCTGTTTCAGTCACACCTTACGGAAAATCAACGGGAAAGAATAAAAAATTGAACCACAGATGAACACAGATAAACACGGATAATCAGTGTTAATCAGTGGTTCCATAAGTTCTATAAAACTATGTCTTATCGCCTTTAAGTTGTTTGATGAACGGCGTGAACAGGTCAATGGGGACAGGGAAGATGGTGGTGGAATTGTGTTCAGTGGCGATTTCGGTTAGGGTTTGCAGGAAGCGCAGTTGGAGCGCTATCGGGTGTTCGCTGATAACACCAGCGGCGTCGGCGAGTTTCTGTGACGCCTGGAATTCGCCCTCAGCGGCGATGATCTTGGCGCGCCTCTCGCGCTCCGCTTCCGCCTGCTTCGCCATCGCCCGCTGCATCCCCTGCGGGAGTTCTACATCCTTGACCTCCACAGTTGATACCTTGATTCCCCACGGATCGGTGTGATCATCAACGATAGTCTGTAGCCGCTGATTGATCTTTTCACGCTGTGAAAGCAGTTCGTCAAGTTCCGACTGCCCCAGAACGCTGCGCAGTGTGGTCTGCGCTATCTGCGATGTGGCAGCGATGAAGTTTTCCACCTCCACTATTGCGTTCTGCGGATTCATTACCCGGAAGTAGATCACCGCGTTTACCTTCACGGGCACATTGTCGCGTGTGATCGCCTCCTGCGTGGGCACATCCATTGTTATGACGCGCAGGTCAACACGCACCACACGGTCTACGCCGGGGATGATTATTACCAGCCCTGGTCCGTGGCCGCCGACCAGCGCCTTGCTCAACCGCCCCAGCCTGAAAACGACCACACGCTCATACTCAGGGATGATCTTGATCGCCGAAACAAGAAAAAGAACACCGATTACAATAATCACAACAAATGAACTCATGTTCGGTCCCATCTTTTACCTCCTTCTTATTATTTTCTGTAGTTATACACTACTTTCATAATCGTTTCAAATCCATGTCTCGTTTTTCATTTCGCTCGCTGTGCCACCCCCAAACTTGTTTGGGGGTGCATCCGCACTCCACATTCCGCATTCCGCATTCATTCCATCCTTTCAACTTCTATCCCCGCTGCCGAACAGAAAAATTCAATCTCACCCGAAAAATCACCCGGAATAAATGAAAAATGATTGCTGCTTACCCTTGATACAAAATCTTCAAGGTCAAGACCAATATCAATCACTGTTATGGGCCACATACTTCCCCAGCCTAATTGGTTGAGCCACTCCTGCTTTGTCTCCACCGCATTTCCCACTGCATACTGCATACGATACTCGCCGGCGATACGGATCAGCCGCGCAACCGTTACTTCCCCAAAGCCAGGGCTTCTGTATCCCACTGCGCCGCCCGAAGCGCCCTGACACTGCGCCGACATATCTACGCCGGCGGCATCTTCCGCGAATCTGCCGGCAAGACGGCTGTAATAAATTGACGCCCCGCCGCAGTTGGAAATCACAAGGTGTTCTCTGCCGTCCGCCTTCAGCGTGCGGATGTCGCCGAAACCCGCCGGCTTCCCGCTCATGAACTGTAGCGCAACAGATGTGATCAATCCCTTTATATCGCCCTCGCACACTGCTGCATACAGCGGTTTCCTGCCCTCGGCGTCTTCGGTGTATGGGACGAAAGCAGGAATGGTGCATGCTGTTACGCCGTAAACCTCGGAAATTTCAGGCTGGCATTTGACCGAGACGCCCGCTATGTTTTCATCCAGCGCAAGTTCTTTCAGGCGGTCCTTTGCCGCAAGGTAGAGCGCCACCTGCCGCCGCAGCGCATCCGGCGTGAACATGCGCGCATCAAAGGCCATCATCATCCCTTTGCCTTCGCACTTGTTTATAAACTTTGTAATCCTGTTCATATTGCTTTTAAGCAACTCATCCGCGCCCCTGATAAGGACATACTGATCCTCGTTGAGAATATCACCGATCAGGAAAGATTTCAGATACGAGTTGTCATCTTCAAGGTGCGGCATCTTCAGGCAGTAGGAGCCGCCCCACAGCAGGATTGACGACCGCCGAAGGCGCGTCAGCGCGCCCGCACCGCGCGCCCAGCAACTCACTCGGTCAAATCCCGTCAGGCACCGCTCGTGGCGCAGCGCATTGTCCCCCGGCGCTATCTCCCACAACGCAGCGCCGACCGCCGCTATGCACCCCAGTGCCGTCGCGTCTGGATCGTTCACTCCTACAAGCATAACTGGGCAGCCTATCCGCCGCACAAGTTCAACCACCAGCATCGGATCAGTCCACTTCCAGCAGCCGATGGCAACGCAGTCAACTTCCTCCGCAAGCAGCCTGTGCGCAGCCTCCGCCGCCAGCCGCTTTGAATTTACATTCTGCCGCCCCACAGCCTCTACTACATCAAATCCGCCCTTGCGCATATAAGATGCAAGCGACGACTGATACTTCAGATTCCGCCTGTTGATCACATCAATACCTGCAACCTCGCGCGTGTCTGTGAAGGAAACGATGCCGACTTTAACTCTTTTATGATACACTGATTGATTTGACATAAACTAAATTATGACACAAAATCGTTAAAATAAGAATAAAAAAGTTGCAGGGCGCGGTCTCCGCACCGCGCCGTACAACATCGGGAACGGGAGCGGGAACAGGATAGAATCGGCGGCATACGGATATGCCGCCCTACAACTTACAACTAAAATACCAAGAATTTGATATGGAAAAAGTTCTGACAATATCAGAGATTACCGAAATCATAAAGAATGTCCTTGAAGACGAAGATACCCTCCAGAATGTGTGGCTTGAAGGAGAGATCTCGGATTTCGTGCGCCACGCATCGGGGCATATTTATTTCACCTTGAAGGATGAGGGGAGCCAGATTCGTGCGGTTATGTTCCGCGCTTATGCCGTTTCCGCAGCCGAGATGGAACTGGCGAACGGCATGCATGTGGTCGTGTTCGGCTCGGTCGGCGTGTATGAGAAGCGCGGAGAATACCAGTTTTATGTGCGCAGCATAAGACCCGCCGGCATAGGCGCGCTGTATCTGAAGTTTGAGCAACTGAAGAAGAAACTTAAAGAGGAGGGCTTGTTTGATGAAGCGCGCAAGAAGCGGCTGCCTGAATTTCCATGGAAGATAGCGGTGTGCACATCCCCGACGGGCGCTGCGATACGGGATGTGCTCAGCGTGATAGAACGCAGGTTTCCGGCGGTGGAGGTCGTTATAGTGCCCACAGTAGTTCAGGGCGAGGAGACGGCGCGGAGTGTCGTCAGTTCCCTTGAGGCAGCGCAGAATATACCTGATGTTTCGCTGATACTTCTTGTGCGCGGGGGCGGATCAATCCAGGACTTGTGGGGCTTCAACGAGGAGATCGTTGCGCGTGCGATAGCAAGGCGCCGCGTTCCGGTAGTGAGCGGCGTAGGGCACGAGACCGATTACACGATAGCCGATTTTGTCGCCGATGTGCGTGCGCCGACACCCTCGGCAGCTGCCGAGATGTCCGTTCCGTCGCTTGAAGAAGTGAAAAGCAGAATTGCGCGGGCAGTTTCAGTGTTAACGCATTCGGCGCAGTCAAGGATTGACCTCAGGCGTGCCTTCCTCGGCGCGCTCACAGCAGTGCTGACGCCGCGGCGATTTTTTGATATAGTGAGACAAAGACAGCAGATGATTGATGAACGCATTGCCGCTGCGGAAATGACAACAAGGCATCGGATGGAGGGTTTGCATCACAAAACCACCAGCCTGATGGAGCGTCTGGAATCGCTTGATCCGAGCGCGGTGCTCTCGCGAGGATATTCGTTATGTTACGATGCAGCCACCGGTATGCTGCTTCGGACTGTTTCACAGGTCAGACCGCATCAACGGCTGAAGACCGTTTTAGCCGATGGGAGTTTCTATTCAACGGCGGAAAGCATTGAAGTAACATAGAATATTGAATATTGAACAAGGAATTCAGAATAACGAACAAAGAATCAAAGAATTTACTTCATAATTCAATATTCGTTAATCGGTATTCGGCATTCGTTTTGAGAGCATTTTTCTCATTGTGAGCGTGTAAGAATCAAATAACAGACACGGGAGGTGTGCATTGAGCGCAAAGGGACAGAAACAGAACTTTGAAGATGATCTAAAGAAACTTGAGGAGATCGTAAAAAAAATAGAGAGCGGTGAGGCGCCGCTTGAAGAGACAGTCCGTCTTTTTGAAGAAGGCATTCGGATAGCGAAAGGCTGCCAGAAATTCCTTGAAGAGGCGGAGATGAAAGTTACGAAACTTGTAGAAGGCGAAGAAGAACGCACCGCCGAATAACAAAAATGAGAGTAGCGATGTATTACAACAACAACGATGTGCGCGTGGAGGAGATGCCCACGCCTCAGGTCGGCGCCGGCGAACTCCTCGTGCGCATAGAGGCGAGCGGCATCTGCGGCAGCGACCTTATGGAGTGGTATCGGGTCCACAAAGCGCCGATGGTTCTGGGGCATGAGATTGCCGGCGTGGTTGTCGCCGTGGGCGAAGGAGTTGAAAGTTGGAAGGAAGGCGACCGCATTTCCGCCTCGCACCATGTCCCATGCAACGAGTGCCGTCATTGCCTGCGCGGCAACCACACTGTGTGCGAGACGCTGAGGCGGACAAACTTTGACCCCGGCGGGTTCGCCGAATTCGTCCGCGTGCCCGCGATCAATGTGCGGCAGGGTGTATATCTTCTTCCGGATGAGGTAACTTTTGACGAGGCGACATTTATAGAGCCGATAGCGTGCGTGCTGCGCGGGCAGCGGCGCGCAGGATTGCAGCCCGGCGACAGCGTGCTCGTAATCGGCAGCGGTATCTCGGGGCTGCTCCACATCGCTCTTGCACGCGCCCGCGGCGCAGGCTTCATTGCTGCGACCGATGTGGCTGATTTCCGACTTGCGGCTGCGCGCAGGTTCGGCGCCGATGTTACCTTCAACGCAGATGAAAACCTGAGCGAGCGTTTCCGCGAACTCAACAACGGTTTCCTCGCCGACCGCGTGATCGTGTGCACGGGAGCGGAATCGGCAATACAACAGGCATTCAACACGATTGAACGCGGCGGCACGATACTCCTGTTCGCACCTACGAACAGGGGCGTAACCGTGCCGCTGTCGGTGAACGATCTTTTCTGGCGGAACGATGTAACTATCACAACATCTTACGCCGGCAGCCCGTCAGACCATCTGGAGGCGCTTGAACTGATAAGAGGCAGGCGTGTGCCTGTGTCGGAGATGATAACGCATCGCCTCACGCTTGACGAAACCGGCTTGGGCTTCCGCCTCGTTGTTAGAGCGCAAGATTCTATCAAAGTGATTATTCACCCAAATAGAACAGTAGCCAGTAGATAGTAGCCAGTAGCCGGGGAAAATCAGGGAAAATTAAGGTTAATCCGCTAATGCTGGTTAATGGCTACTGGTTGCTGGTTACTAAATTATGCCTCGCACTTTTTGAATGGAATCAAATCCGATTATTATTGGACTGTGGGGTTTTTCCACTTCTTCTGATGATAATGAACATAGTCCCCGATTTTTTCACGGTCATGGTGTTCTATCTTGACGAAGTTTGCGCCGACCTCGTAGACGCCTG
>JBFMBQ010000043.1:0-10663 GCA_040755115.1 bacterium | reverse complement strand
AACAATACTTTGCAGTTATAGGGTAAACCAAACTGTAGGGCGCGGTCTCCGCAAAGCGCCGATTAACTGACACTATTCATACGCAAACAGCGGGTAGAATGAACATACCATACTACATAAAATGCCTATTCATATTAAAAGAATATTCGGATGGTTGTTACGATATTTCACCCAAAAGGAGTTGAAATCCCAAATAACGAATCACAAATATCAAACAAGTTCCAATTCTCAAAATACCAAGTATAAAATGAATAAGATATAGAAGATATATTGTTGAGTTTTTAGAATTTTGAAATTGAGATTTATTTGGAATTTGATGCATGTGATTTGGAATTTTCATGGCAATCCTGTTCATTCTGTGAATGATCCGGGTGTAATGCTTCATGAAGTTGCCCATCACATTCAAAGTATTACTAAATGGTTGGTCAGAATGAATATGCGACTTTTATTGAAAATAATTGGGATAATGTTGTTTCATCATTTTGGAATATGGAGCCTTGACAGGCTGTTGAGAAAAATATTGAACGACTGATGAACACGGATATAGACACGGATTTTTTCTGTGAATTTACATGATTTTCTTTGTGTTCTTTGAGCCTTTGCGCGAAAATCTTTAGGTTTGCCGCACAATTTTAATGACTACCACATCTCAACAGCGAGATCGGGAACTTTCAGGAAATGTTCATCTCTTGTGGCTATTTGCTTTTTATACGCTAAACAGCAAGCGGCAATCCATAGATCATTTACAGGTATCAAACTCCCTTTGCTTTGGAGAACAATTTTAATTTCTGCAAATTTCTTAGCGACTTCCCTGGTACAGTTGATGACCATTACATCTTTCCTTGACAGAAAAGATTCAAGGTTTTTCCTGCTCGGTTCGGGATTCTTCAACTTTTGAAGACCGAATTCCAGTTCGGCTATAGCAGGAACCGGGATCCAGAGTATATCAAAACTCTCAATATGTTCTATTACTGATGGGGCATTATTAAAATGGTCTATCAGTATGCTTGTATCCAGTGCGATTTCCTTAATCTTCATCTTCAATCTTTTCAAATTCTTCTTCAATTGCTTCTTTCATAATCCTTGCTTCTTCATCGGTAAGAATACCAGCGAAGCGCGCCCACTTGCCGCCCCTTTTGCTTTTTGCCCTTTTTCTAAAATCCTCCACCAGTTCAAGCAGTTCGGGTAGTTCGGGCTCAGGGATTTTATCTATCGTTTTAATAATCTTTTCCTTTGTCGTCATTGTTTATCACCGATTTAATTTTACATCAGGCTCATAAATAAAGGAAGATTATATGGGTTTATACTAAATATTGAACCACAGATGAACACGGATAGGCACATGTTTTCTCTGCGAATTTATACAAATTTCTTCGCGTTCTTTGCGCCTTCGCGTGAAAGATTTTGTCCTTTAAATTTCTGCCTGCTATCTGCTGCCTACTTAATCTTGTCCTTTTCATAATCCGTTGCGACAATCTTGATCCTGATGTTGCCTTGAGGCGAGGCGAGGACGCTGCTTACTTCCGAGACGGATGCGCTCTCGGCGAGTTTTACCGAAACGGGCGGCGGGCTCATTTTTCCCGCAGTTGCGTCCACCATAAGCCACTGCCCGCCGATCAAAACCTCGTTCCAGTAGTGATCAACGAACATCCCGAACGCATAAGATTTGCCGCCGCATATCTTGGTCGGTATGCCTGCGGTGCGGCTCATTGCGGCGAACAGGACGGCGTAGTGTTTGTTCATACCGATGCCGAGCCGCAGCGCATCCTCCGCTGTCGTTACAGTTGACCAGGCGCGTGGGTCGGGAACGATGTTTCTGTAAATCCACGAGGTAATTTTTTCTGCCTTTTCAGCCTGCGATATTGCGCCTTCTGTTGCCTCGGCTGTTTTTTCGCGCACGAGCGCAGAGTTCAAGTTGACACACGGCGTTTCCTTAAGATAAATCGCTGCTTCCTTCGGCGGCGCAGGCGGGTCGGACGCTGTGCCGCCGCCTGACCATTCCTGCTTCGTCAAATTTATCTTTGCCGTGGTGTTGTGCCTTCTTCTTGAAAAATGCTCCACCGTCTGCCCCGGTCCTGTAAGGTGCGCTTTCTGGATTTCCGCTGCTTCCCAACTTGCCATCAAAGTGATCGTCCGCAGATGCGCCTGATCGCTTATCTTCGCCTCGCTCGGCGTGGCGGTTGTCTTGAGCACATCCCAGCCGGCGATCTCCTCTATCTTCGGAACAAAGGCGCGGTCTATGCGCATCTGCACGAATCCGAGTGTCGGCTGGAGGTTCTCATAAACCGTGCCGTCTTTTCCCAAACGATAAACCATCGGGACGCCGTCCAGTTTCATATTCGCACGCAGAACCTCGATGGTCTCGCCATTCATTTCAAAATTCTCTTTCACCGCGTCGCCTGCTATGTGAAGGGCAGAGAGGCGCACCGAGTCCGGGCGCACCTGCACAACGCATAACTTTCTGTCAACGGCATCCCCTATCTTAAGTTCAGGCAGAAGGAGCGTAACCGCGCTCAGCGGGATGCAGCCGTGCCGATAATCAAGTTCACGCTCCGCCAATCCACCGTTCTTCTTTATCGTGTATGTTATTTTTTCTCCTTCAACCCTCGCGACAACCACGCTGACGGCGTCGCCTAATTTCCACTCTGTCCGAGCGGATACCATCCGAAGATTGTCCGCTGCAACACGCTCCTCAGACCTCATCTCGCTGTGAACGGCAGTGCCGCCGACGGAGAGTTTTATCCATATCTCGCTGTCAATCTCTATTACCGGCGCGCTGTCTTCCGCTTCCATCTGTTCAACGCTTGTATGAGAGTAGCCAATCGGCAGATCGTTTTTGTATATGATGAACCATTCTTCTTTTACAGGGATATCAACGATTGCCGCAGATGAATTTTTCAACAGGATCAGAAGGGCGAGAAGGAAAAGTGGAGATAGTTTTTTCTCTTTTAGTTTCCTCATAGTGATCAGCGTATCATGCAGGGGCGCACGACCGTGCGCCCCTACAGAATCCGTGTAATCCGTGTCAATCCGCGTCTAAAAGATCTGCGCGAAGCGCACTAATTTAAACAAACGCCTTAATCCCGAGCGCATAACTGCCGATGATTAACTTATGTATCTGAGATGTCCCCTCATACAGAGTCGCCACGCGCGCATCACGCATGTATCTTTCAACAGGATATTCATCGGAATAACCATACCCGCCGTGAACCTGAATTGCAAGGTTTGCCGCCCTGACCGCCGCCTCCGACGCATAAAGTTTGCAGATTGACACCTCGCGCGTGCAGCGCACACCTTGGTTTTTCAGATGACCCGCACGATAAACCAGGAGGCGCGCAGCCTCGGTTTCTACTATCATATCCGCAATCATCTCCTGCACAAGTTGAAAACTGCCTATAGGGCGTCCAAACTGGCGCCGCTCCTGCGCATACTTCACGCTCGCATCAATGCACGCCTGCGCCACACCGACGCAGCCAGCCGCCACCGAATACCGCCCGTCGTCAAGCGCAGACATCGCCACTTTGAAACCCTCATTCACTCCGCCGAGCATATTTTCCTCTGGCACGCGGCAGTCCTCAAGAATGATCTCGCCCGTGTTGGATGAGCGCAAGCCGAGTTTCCCATGAATGTCGCGCGTTGAGAAGCCGGGCGTGTTTTTCTCAACGAGGAAGGCAGCGATGCCTCGGTGCCCTTTGCTGCGGTCGGTCTGCGCAAAGACGATAGCAACATCCGCAACGCCCGCGTTTGAAATCCACATCTTGTTGCCGTTCAGCACCCAGTGCCCGCCGTCCTTCACGGCATTTGTGGCGATGCTCGCCGGGTCGCTGCCGGCATCCGGCTCGGTCAGACCGAAGCACCCTAACATTCCGCCGGAGCATAAAGCGGTGAGATATTTTTTCTTCTGCGCCTCGCTGCCCCATTTCAATATTGTCAGTTCCACGAGTGAAATCTGCACAGACAGGACAGTCCGCACAGAGGAACAGGCGCGCCCGATCTCCTCAGTTATGATTGCGTGAGTAATAAAATCAAAACCTGCGCCGCCGTATTCGGTGGGGATCGGTCCGCCGAGGAAGCCGAGCGGCGCCATCTTTTTAACGATTTCCCATGGGAACTGCTCCGTGCGGTCATTTTCCCGCGCGTAAGGCACGATTTCTCTCTCCGCAAAATCGCGCGCAGTTTTTTGCGCTATCTTCTGCTCCTGTGTCAACTCAAAGTCCATCGCAATCCCTCCTTATGTTTCAGTGACAGATTTCAGGTTTGCATTTTATCAAAGTTTAACCACGGAAGTACGGAAACGGGGAAAAATTTATTGAATATCGCTTGTTGAATTAGAAGTAAGATGTGAAATGTAAGATGTAAGATGATTTTTTTCGTCTCACTTCTCCCATCTGCCATCTCCTGCTAAGGTGTCCCTTTAAGAATGAGTGTGAATATTTCGGGATCATTTAAAACAAAAACCCGGCGTTTCCGCCGGGATGATTCTATTGTTCTTGAGCAACGATTTTCAGTAAGCCAAAGTTCAGAGTTTTACATATTCCTGTATTATTTCCTTAAGAGCCTCTTTGAATTCCGTAAGCCCTTCTTCAGGAATGAAAACGAAACTGCGCTTTTTATCACCGCTGCTTTCCGTAATCTTCAGGAATTTGCCGTTGTTGTTTTCCTTAAAGTCAAGAAAGAAAGCCTTGTTGCGCGTGATTACTTTTCGTGTGTATAGGGTCTTTTCCAATCGCCCCACCTCGTTTCCTTCGTGATTTCCCATGTCTCCGTTCAATTCCTTTAACACAATAGATTACCCCCCTTCAGCCCAACGCCTTCCTTGAGGTGCGTTTCAGCCTTTTAGAATGTTATATGGAATTTCACTCCTTTCATCAAGGTTCTTATTTTTATTATTGCCGAATTGCAGTGTTCTTAAACAAATAAATAAAAAACTAAATATGACCAATGTCAAAAAATATGATCCACGAATTACACGAATTTAGCGAAAAATTAGTGAAATTAGTGGATAAAAATTTTGTGTTTTAACCCCGACATTTATAATTTGGATTTTGAAATTTCAGGATTTATATGAACCCCATGCAGGTAGCCACTCAAACCTCGTCTGTCTTCTTATAGGAAAAATATGCGTGTTTTAATACCTTGTCGCGGTCGCGGGCTTCTATTTCGGTAAACTCCATCGCCACTTCCCAGAAACCGTTGCCCATGTCCTGCGCCCACACCACTCTCGCCCGCGCCGGTATCGTGCGCGCATGATCAGGCAGATCAATTTCAACACTTAGCACCGAGCCCGCAGGTATCCCTTCTCCTGTAATAATACGGATACCCCCGCCTCCAATATCGTAACTCCCCGCACCTGTCACAAACTCTTCTTCAATTTTATAACGCAATGCCAGATTGGAAATTACACGAACATACTTCCGCCGCTCTCTCATTTGCTTTCCTTTTTGTCCTCGTCAGTTAATGCAAAACCGAACCGTGCCTCATCCCGCAGCCTGAACATCTTTGCAATTTCATCCGCACTAATCACTGCCGTTTTCTTTTCATCAGATGGCTCAGGTTTCAATGTTTTCAATTTCGTCTCCTGAGCCGATGCCTCCGCAGGTCTGTTCACTAAGGACTGACGCGGATTTAATGCAAGATGCGCAGCAATCAAAATAAATGCGATAAGGATTGAAAGCGCTTCAACCCAGTGTTTACGCAGTGAATTTGCAAAAGAGGTTAAATATTTCATAGGGTCAAATTTTTTAAAATTTCTGTTGAAATTCCCATTGTCATAAGTATAATGAAAAACAGGAGGAAAGTAAATATTTTACAGGGAGGTAGCAGCCATGCCATTAGGAATAAGCGGTACATCATTTGCTAACCAATCCTACGCATTAAACGCCTTCCGAATCAACAGTCTGCTGATGCAGCAGAACCTTGCGCAACTGTCTTCAGGACAGCGCATCGTTTCCGCCGGCATTGACCCGAGCGGGCTGGCGATCTCGCAATTGATGCGATCACAGATCGGCGGCACCGAGCAGGCGATCTACAATGCGCAGGATACCATCAACCTCCAGCGCACGGCTGAAGCCACTTTGAGTTCGCAAACAGCGGTTTTGGGCAGGATGCGAGACCTTTCCGTGCGCGCCGCCAACGAGGCGACTATGACGACTGCCGACCGTTCCCGCCTCAATCAGGAATTTCAGTCGCTTAATCAGGAACTTACGCGAATGGGCGAAGCGAACACTTTCAACACCAAACAACTGACTTCCGCTGTAACCCCTTACGGCACCCAGGCGGCTCAGGTCGGTCCCGACACAGGGGCGGAAAACCAGATTGATGTTACGATCAATCCTTCAACAGCCGCCACTTTGGGAACGGCGGGGGAAGATATCTCCACTGTCGCCGGCGCGCAGAATGCCATCTCTGCAATTGACACCGCGCTTCAGACCGTGTCCACACAGAGGGCGAACCTCGGGATAAACGAAAACCGCTTCACTTACGCTGTGGACGAATTAAGCATGGCACGCATCAATCTCGCCGCCGCACGCTCACGCATCTCCGACCTCAACATGGCAGCCGCCATCACAGAGCGGGTGCGGCTCTCAATACTCGGCAACACATCTCTCGCCGCTCTCACTCAGGCAAACGCACAGACAACGGGGATCTCTAATCTGTTAGGAATATGAAAGAAGTGAGATAAAAGAAGTGAGATGTGAGATGATTTAGGAAGAAGTTGCAGAAGGTCAAAATTATATAAAAAAATCGTCTCACATCTCACTTTTTACATCTTGCTTTTTTTACTGCGCCGTAATCAGCCGCCATTTCTCCACTAGCCGAGTCTTATCGGCGCCAGCCTTCATCTCATCAAACTGAATCAGGTTGATGTCAGATGCGCGCACAGCGCCTTCAACTATCTCCGCGTGAGGGTTAAGCGGGATCCGATACCACTTTTTCATCAGATTCTGCGCCTTCACCGACAGCACCCAATCCATGAAAAGTTTCGCTTCCTCGTGATCAGGTCCCCCGCGTATCAGCGCCATCGCACCGATCTCGTAGCCGGTGCCATCCTGCGGGAAACTCATCACCACTGGATACCCCTTTGAGATGCCCTTCTTGACGACATCGTGCGAGAACGCCACGCAGACGCCGATCTCGCCCAGCCCCACCTGCGTTACGCATGCCGAACCTGACTTCGTGTAATGATGAACATTCCTGTCAAGCGCAGCGATATACCAGAAAGCCTCGTCCTCGCCCATCAACTGCACGAGAGCGGCGATCACCGTGTAGGCAGTGCCGGAGGTGTAAGGGTAAGCGATGCCGACCTCACGGTAAAATTCAGGTCGCAGGAGTTCACGCCAGGATGTCGGCGGGGGCAACTTTTTCTGCTTCAGGATTTCCTTGTTTGATGCGAATGCGATTGCGCCGAAATAGAACCCCGTCCAGCGCCATTGCGCATCGTGCGCATTTTTCAGAGGCTCAAAATCCATCCTCGGGCGATATGGCTCAAGCAATCCTTCCTGCGCAGCATGTATAAAATCTGTTGAAGGACCGCCGAACCACAATCCCATCGTGGGATTCGCTTTCTCCGCCATGACCCGTGCCATCACCGCCCCTGACGACATCCGCACCCACTGTATGCTCACGCCTGTCTCCTTTTCATACTCGCTGAAATAAATCTTCGTTTCATTTGGATCAAGTGCGGAATATACCCGCAGAACGCGCGCCGTGCGGGCGGTGGATTTTTTTTTCTGCCCTTGTTCATCGCCAGTTTCAGTCGGGCGCTGGCAGCCAGCGTGGATTAGCAAAAACAGAAATACAAAGTAGAGCAACGGTAAATAAAATTTTATGGATGATGCGCAGGGAAGGTCTCCCCCCTGTGCCTTGTTCGCTCTCTTTATGTTGACGCTTAAAATAAACATATCGTTATGCTATTATAACATACGATTTTGTGAATCTGTTAAAATATGGTGATGTGATATGGGAAAAATAAAATGAAAATGATTGAAATTATAGTAGTTGACATAGATGGCTGCATCACGCCCGGCGAGGGGGAGGCTGCTGACCTTGTGGTGCTGGCGCGCCTTGCCGAATTCAACCGCTCAGCGCAGCATGACCCGCACACACCGCACATCACGCTGTGCACCGGGCGGCAGGGTCCTTACGCCGACCTGATGTGCCAACTCATCGGCGCAACAAAACCAGCAATCTTTGAACACGGATCAGGATTTTATCTGCCGCAGCCTTATGAATTCATCGCTCATCCCTTAATTACAGAGGAAAAACTCCGCATGCTCGCGGAAATGAAGAGAATCGTCAACGACAGAATCGTAAAAACTCAACTCGGCAAGACTCAACCGGGCAAGGAATATTCACTGTCTGTTTACCCGAAATCCGGTCTCACGGTTGATGCGCTTGGGGATAATCTGGCGGAAATATGCGAGGAAAACGGCTTTGATTTCGTCATAGATAAGGGCGTAAAATGCGTGAACATATTTTTCAGCGGGATAGATAAAGGTGAAGGGGTCAGATGGCTTGCAGAATATGAGGGGCTTGACCTTGCCCGCATCGGCGGCATAGGCGATGCGCAGGGCGACTTGCCGTTCCTTGAAATCGTTGGCTTCTCCGCCACGCCTGCAAATGGGCAAGATTCGCTGAAAAAAAAGGTCGCTTATCTGTCTCCCTACGAAAACGGCAAGGGGACGATTGATATTATTGAAAAATGTATAGAAAAAAACGCAGCGGTTAAAGGTCAGTGATGAGTTGTAGGGGCAGACCTGTGTATCTGACCAATCGTAGGGGCAAGGCTTGCCTTGCCCTGAATAAAATGCGTAAATATTTATGTTAGAATGCACTAACGAGTCAATGGAGGTTAAGAATGGAGATAGTTACAGATAAGCCGATAAAACCGCAGGAAGTTTATGAACAGATTCAGAAACAGGGTTCCGGGTCGGTGATATTTCACTTCGCAGTTGTAAGAGAGAAGACAGAGGGCAAGATAACGACATCAATAGAATTTCACAGAGACGGCGATGTGGAAGGCGAATTGAACGCAATTGCGGGGGAGATTCGCAGTAGATGGAAAGTGGAAGATGTTTTGATAATAAGGCGGCTGGGCACTCTGAAAATCGGGGATATTATTTCACTTGTTGCCGTCAGTTCGCCGCACCGTGGAGATGCCTTTGACGCCTGCCGCAATGGGGTTGAAAGACTGAAAAAGATGGAAACAATAAAAAAATCCGAACGATTTGAATAAAAGAAATAAGGACAGGATTTACAGGGCGTAGGGGCACGGCATGCCCTCTCCGCTTTCGCATTTAAGCGCATTTAAGTAAAAATGCCCCTCGTCTTTTTTTGAATAGTGAAATAGAACGAGTTATAAATATAATATTGAGCATACGGATACTTGAGAAAGACTGGTTGTTTTAAGATGAAAACGAATAGCACAAACAAGAACGGACCCATCAGGAGAAGTATGCCTTCTCCAATAAACAAGCCGACAGCCCGAAAAAAACTCATAGCTTTTGGATGGTACGGTGGAAAATTCTCACATCTGGACTGGCTTCTTCCACTATTGCCTGAAAGTTATCACTACTGTGAACCATTCGGCGGCTCTGCGGCTGTCTTGTTAAACCGAGAACCTTCAATGATAGAGACATACAACGATCTTGACGGGGAAGTTGCTAATTTTTTTCGAGTTTTACGAACTGATAAGGAAAGGCTTATCGAAGCAATTGGATTGACGCCTTTTTCTCGTGAAGAGTTTGCATTGGCTTGCGTAGTTGATCCTAATATTGAACCTTTGGAGAGGGCTCGTCGATTCTATGTCAGAGCTAGACAGGTGAGAACGGGTTTAGCCCAAACAGCCAGCATTGGACGATGGGCAAATTGTATAGACACGAGCAGAGGAGGAATGAGCGGCGTTATTAGGAGATGGTTAGGCGGGATCGAAGCGTTGCCGGAAATTGCGGAAAGGCTCCTTCGAGTCCAAATAGAAAACCGACCTGCTGCCGAAGTCATTAAACTTTATGATTCACCACAGACATTATTCTACTGCGACCCACCATATGTACACGAAACACGAGGCGATAACAGCGCTTACGGATTCGAGATGACAAATGAGCAACATGAGGAACTTGCAATAATATTAAACTCTGTTAAAGGTAAAGTTGCTATATCGAATTATCAAAGCGAAATCATGGATCGTATGTATCCAGCACCAAAATGGTATAAGATTGTAGGCAAAGAAAAAATAATTCATTCAACAAAGGGGGTACGAACGGAAGTTCTTTGGACGAATTATGATCTTTATAAGGAGAAAACAGCCAAAGGGAAAAACTTAGAGTTATCTATATGACATCGCCGTCGGATTTACTCGAACAACTTTATAACGAAGTATCCAAGGACATCTCACAACCCATTGTCACGGACAATGATATTCTTTCAAGAATTGATTATATCTGCCGCTGTTTGAATAATCGTGCAGGTGTAAGACTGCTTATGTCCTGCATGTTGGCAAAAATAGAAAAACCTGAAGTTGATCCACGAAAACCTTATACGGAAATAAACAGCCCTGATTGCTTCTCCGGTCGTACATACGACGAACGATATTTAACCAACTTCATCAGCAAACATCGTCTTCCATGTAATTCAACAACTGCGTTTCTCACTCCTGCTCTCCGCA
>JBFMBQ010000042.1:0-5227 GCA_040755115.1 bacterium | reverse complement strand
TCAATCATTCACTCCACGAGGAAATTCTCGGCTTCAATGACTCGTGCGCAAAGTGCCACGACCTCAGTAAACCGAAATCCCGTGAAAATTCAAAACCATGCTTTGAGTGCCACAGAGAAGACATGCAGATGGAAAAACCTAAAACTGGTATCTTCAACGATAAAGCGGCAGGCTACATGAACGCTATGCATGGATCATGCATCCCCTGCCACAAAGAACAAGGACTAAAAAATAAAAAGCCCGAACTTGGGGAATGTTCCGCTTGTCATTTACAAATTAAAACTGAATCAAAAAAATAACGAAAAGCGTCAAAGATCAATGCCTAATTTCTTCATTTTTCTCCAAAGTGTTACTTTGCTAATGCCTAGAGTCTCCGCTGCTTTAGAGCGGTTACCCTCGTGTGCATTCAACGCATCAATGATGATCTGCCTTTCAGCCTGAGCAAGTGGGAAACCATCGTCTCTCGTAGAGGGGTGAAGTGTTTCCTCCGATTCCACAATTTCTCTTGGTAAGTGCTTCATTTCAATCCGGTTTCCGCGGCAGAGCACAAAGGCATGTTCTATTATATTTTCCAGTTCACGCACATTGCCGGGGAAAGGATACCGCATTAGAAAGTCTATAACCTCGTTAGAGACTCCCACTATCTTTTTACCCATTTTGATATTGAAAATATGAATAAAATGATCGGTAAGAAGAGGCATGTCTTCACGACGCTTGCTCAGAGGAGGAAGTTCTATCCTGACAATGTTCAGGCGATAGTACAGATCCTGCCTGAATTTTCCCGTTTTAACCAATTCATTCAGGTTCTGATTCGTGGCTGCTATGATTCGCACATCTGCCTTCACTGTATGGGTTGCGCCCAAAGGTTCGTATTCCTTTTCCTGAAGGACGCGTAGCAGTTTAATCTGGAAAGCCGATGAGATGTCGCCTACCTCATCAAGAAAAACAGTGCCGCCTTCCGCCAGTGCAAATCGCCCCGGCTTATCCTTTTTTGCATCAGTGAACGCTCCTTTCACATAACCGAACAGTTCGGATTCCAGAAGGTTGTCAGGAAGAGCGCCACAACTCACAACCACATAAGGTTTTTTCTTCCGAGAACTCAGATTGTGGATAGCACGGGCGAATAGTTCCTTGCCGGAACCGCTCGGTCCCTCAATTAACACAGTGCTGTCGCTCTCCGCAATGTCCGGCAGTATGTTGAATATTTTCTGTATCTCATGATTCTTGCTTATGATATCCTCAAATGTGTACTTCCGATAGATCTCCTTCTTGAGTTCTTCGATCATTGATAGATCTCGGAAAGTTTCCACCCCGCCCACGATCTCGCCCTTCTCATTCCTCAACACTCCAGTACTGATGCTTATAGGAAGGGTTTTGCCATCCTTGTTCACGATATTCAATGGAAGGTCTATGATCTCTTTCCCGGTCTTCAGGGTCTTTTCAAGGGCGCAAGCGCCTTGGCAAATACTGGCGTGGAAGATTTCGTAACAGTGTTTCCCAATTGCTTCTTCCCGAGCGAAACCTGTGATCCGCTCCGCCGCCTTGTTGAAAGAAATTATTCGCCTGTTATTGTCTATGGTGAACACACCATCGGCGATGCTGTCCAGAATGGTTTCGGTGAATTCTGTGTATTTCGGTTTCATTTTTCGAGCGCCTGCGCCACCAGCTTACAGGTGGCCTCGGCAAATCCTATCTCCCGGTGGCGGATAACGCCGTCTTGCCTGATTACCCACCACACTGGCACGGATGAAATCGAATATTTTTTGAATGCCTCACCCGAAGAGTCCATGAGCATCGGGTAGTTTATCTGATGCTCCGATGCGAATTGTACAATCTCATTCGCTTCCTGAAAGCTGCTGCCCGCAAGAACAGCCATTACTTTAAATCCGCCGCTGGGCGAGGATGCTGTACTGCAAGAGTTCGCAACTATAAGTTCGCGGACGGTGAAAGGGCAGTGGAGTGTGCCGAAAATAAGTAGGATTCCTCCGCCGGTGTTGTAGGTTGAAAGAGAATAATTTTTTTCCTTCGCGTCTGGAAGGCTGAACGCGGGGGCCACCGCGCCGACAAGTTTCATCTGGCGGATTCCGGACAACTCCGCATCCGACATCGGGTACGGAGGCAGTTTGCCGGACGCCACCATCCCTGCCATTTCTTCAAGTGTGCGGTCGTGGCATGAATCCACCGGACCTTCCATCTGGATGACATTGTGCATGCGGATTACGCCTCCTGCGTCAATCAGGCTGAAGGCGGGAAATTCCGAAATGCCAAGCCTCCCCGCGTTCGTTCCTTGCGCGTCGATATATATCTGCCCCTTCCATTTTTTCGTTCTCAGATACTTCTTCAGGGATTTCTCTTCCCCCTCGTTTTTCGTAATTGCTACTGCAATGAAGTTCAACCCTGTGAATTTTTTCCGATATGCGGCTGCCAAAGCCGCAATTTTATTGAACAGTTTTAAATCTGTCGCGGGGAAAAATGCGAACAAAACTGGTTTGCCTTTTATTTTTCCGACAGAAACCTTATTACCATTGATGTCAGTGAAAGAAGCATCCGGCATGGGAAGTCCTACGACAGCCTCGCCGGTGACAATAAGACCGCGTAGCCTGTCATACAGAAATTTTTTGTCAGGTGTGCCAAGCAATTTCCAGGGTTCTGTGGCGAGGAAAGTGAACATCTGCGATATTCCGCCGCCGAGTTCCATGAGTTCCACCGGATTCTGCGCCGTTAGCATTTTGACCGCTTCCACGCTCTTTTGACCAGTCTGACAATAAACAATGAGCGGTTTAGAAAGATCAATTTCTCCGATACGGCTTTCAAGGTTCTCAAGTGGAATGTGCTTTGAACCCCGGATATACACCATCTGGCGATAGTTGGCGGAGCGCACATCCACGACCTGTATGCCAGGATTCTTTTCCACGATGCGCAGAAACTCCTCCCCATCAATCTGACGGAAGGGTTTCACCGCCACTGTCTCCGGACGCGACGCGCAGGAGCAGACAACCAGAATGTTTATTAGAAGAACCGATACAAAAATGAAAGTTGAAATGTTTTTGAGTCTCATTTGCATCTCCATTTTTTTCATTGCTCCTTGATTCTATACTTGTTTGCCTCAGTTATAAAGAGGCTATTTAAAGCAAACATGGATCGCCCGTTTTACGGCTGGCAGCCTTGCTTTTTAATAGCCGCGATTTAGATTTTCTCGACTATGAAATTGAACATCTCTCTTCCGGCCTTTATCAGGAGGAAGTGGTGGTAATTATTTTCCGTGGTGGTGTTCAGTTTCCCGCCGGCGCCGCCAGATACGATATATTTGACGCCGTTGATTTCATAATATCCGTAGTGGTGCTCGTGTCCAGTGAGGACAGCAGTGACACCGCCGTTCTCTACGAGTGCGCGGAACCGGCCTATCTTGTCCTCCATTGGTGTGGTGTAAAGCGGATTCAGATAATTCGCAGGACGGTGCATGACGATTATCTTTTGCAGATCGGTTTTCAGCGATTCCTCCAGAAACTTATAATCCTCTTCGGGCATGGCGAAATCGGCATTGTTCAACGCGATGATCCTTATGCCATCCACGTTGAAAAGGAAATGCGTGGCACCGAATCGTTTTTTCCACTCCTTCTGGTTGCTGTAGTCATCGTACGCGGTGTCGTGGTTCCCGATGGCGCAGATAACAGGCATATTAAATTTCTTCAGCAGATTCAAGAATATTCTAAAGTTCGCCGTATTGCCCACCTGAACGCAGTCGCCGCCGAAAAGGACAAAACTCACCGCGAGTTCGTTTGCTCTTTTGATTATTGTTCTGAAGACGCCCCTGTCGTCGAACGGAATGTGTATGTCCGCGCAGAAAATGAATTCAACCGGGTCTGAAATTTCGGAACTGAGCAGCCGCCGGATCATGATTTCATTAAGCAGCGGTTCATCGCCTTCGGCGGCAAGCGTTCGGGACAAGGGCGCGGGCAAGCACAACAGTGCGCCTGCCGCGATACCCAACTTCAAAAATTGCCGTCGTGTGATGTTATTGTCATCGGTAATTTTCATAAATCCTTCTTTCCATCCTGGTTTATTGACCATCAGAAGACCTCCAATTCTATTCGGGACTTGTGAGAATTGTGCCTTGCCTCGATAACGGTCCGCCCAGCAGAATCCGCGATGAAAGCATTACCGTCAATTTTTCCCGGTCCGGAAATAATTTTGAACTCCGGCTCAATTCCGAGCAGGCGGTTTTTCGCCACACCGTGGACGACGAGAGGTTCCCGCGCCCCTGCGGGAAGGCGTCCGCGCGGCTCGCAAAACTCAATCCGTTCCACCTCTGCCGGGTTAAAGTATAGAAAAACGGTATAATCCCTGATCCCGCTCTCATCAATGAAAAAATGAACTAAGTTGACATCGCGGTCGTCCGTGTTGGACGCTTTCGATCCACCTCCACCCCCGAGACGCAGATGAACAATGCCGTCCATTAGTTGCCGATCCGGGCTATGTATATGGCCAAAGCAGATGTATTCTACACCCGACTCACGGAAGAGTTGTATCATCTGTTCCACTTCGGCTTTTCTTTTCTCCAGAGGCGTGCTCTGCATGTACATCGGGTCCATCATGCTGCGGTTGCCGAAAACCGGGAAATGAAAAAACACGATCCGGTGTTTCGCCGGTTCCTTGATGCGGGCAGTCAGCCAGTTCCACTGCGCTTCCGGGTCGCTTCCATCCATGTAGAGACTTGCTCTGTTGTATTTCTGCGCGTTGTCCAGAAACAGGAACTGCGCATCAAAAAATTTGAAATAATAAAACAAGTCCCCAAGATGCTTTCGGTAAAGTTTTGACGAAAGATAACTGTCGTGATTACCGATGGTCGTGAAGAGGGGGACTTTCAAAGCGGCTGCTCTCTCTTCAAATATCTTCCATTGGGCAGGCTCATCAACATCAACAATATCGCCCGCGTTAACTGCAAAAAGCGGATCGCGCATATTCGTATGCTTCAGAACGCGGGTGAAATGTTCTTCCGCTTCCGGGTCGCCAAGATGGGTATCACTAAAAGCGATGAAATTCAATCGCTCGCCCGGACGCGGGCTATAGGCAGTTTCAATCTTCACAGTTCCAGTATCTGTGAGTGATAGTTCGGCGTGGATTTCTGTTTCGTTGCGAGAAATGTTTTTCAGTTTGTTGCAATTCAGTTCCAGTTGGGAAGCGCGGATATTTGAGATGATAATTTCGAGCGGTTCCGCTCTCGGTG
>JBFMBQ010000041.1:0-2365 GCA_040755115.1 bacterium | reverse complement strand
CTCATCAAGTGTAAGAGCATTGCTGTCGTCGCAATCGGCAACAGTGTCGCATTCTACTTTCTCAACTGTAACCAGTGCGGAGGCGGTTAATGTATCAACTGTCGCAGTTACCGTGCCTTCGCCTGGGGCGGAGGCTGTGAATAACCCCGCCTCTGTAACCGTTCCGATGTTGCCGGTAACCGTCCATGTGGGCGTAATGTCAAGTTCGTTGTCGTTTTCATCATAGCTGACAGCGGTGAATTGTTTCGTTTCCCCCGGCAGGAGCGTAGCGGCGGCGGGCGAGATGACGAGCGTGTGGAGCGCGCCGAGCGCTGCGGCTTGCTGAACGACGACATTTATATTTTCAGCAGCACTGTTTGTTCCATCTGATACTGTCAGTGTTACTTCATAAAAACCTGTATTTGCGAATGTATGTATTGGATTTTGGTCGGTTGAAGTTTCGCCGTCGCCGAAGTCCCACGAATAGGTGATGTTTGCAGCGGTTGACGGGATGACGGTAGCGTTTCCATAGAATTGAACTTCAAGCGGCGGAAGCCCGATGGTTTTCACGGCGGAGGGGTCTGCGGCAAGCAATGAAGTCGGCGCAGTTCCTTCAACAGTGATTGTTCCGGAAAATGATGAACTGGAAGGATCGGCATAAGGATATGTCCCTGCCGATGTTAAGGTGCAGAAGAGGACGCCGCGCTTCTGGAAATCGTGTTTGCAGTTTTCCGAAAGTTCAATTGAGTGCGGTGTGCTCGTATTGTTTATCCACACGACCGTTTCACCGGCATTGATTGTGAAAGAAGATGGCTGGAAACCGTTCTCGGTGATTGAGATGCCTAATACAGTAGATACGGGAGTTGTCTGGTCTTGCGTAACATAGACTGCCTCTACTCTGTGAGCAACCACGACTTTGCTCGCATTAAGCGCTGCGATTTCAACATAATTCAGACCAATAGGTATCCCGGTTATCGTGGCTTTGGCGACACCCCCCTCAACCGGCACTTCAACGCTGATCGTCTTGTCAACAAGTGTGGATGTTACACTAATATTGATATAAGCCGTTGTGGATGGAACTTTGTTTACATATTGTTCTGCTGCGCTTTCAGATGCCCTTTCGGTGGCGCCTCGTGGAACCCGGAAGGAAAAAGACAGACTTCCGCTCGGACCATTGTATTTTGAATCTGAATTACTGACAGAGGACGAGCCGCCTCCGCCGCAGCCGGTGATGAATACGACCGCTGCTGTTAAAATCAGGATTGCACAAACCGCCGGTAGTTTTTTTCTTATATACATAGCGTTCCTCTCTAAGGTATTAAACTTTTTATTTATTTCCACAAATTTAATTTCATGTAGGGGCGCGATTTATCGCGCCCTTTTCGGGTTTGATAAATCAAACCCCTACTTTATATTCATCTCAACGCTGCCTGTCGGAATTAATTCCTCTGCCGGTTCCGGCACATTCTCAATTAATTCAATTGCGTTTTTCAATGTGTCGTTCACAATGTCGCTCACCATTCCGGTGTCCATTTCACCCGTTTCTTCTTCCGCTTCTTCTCCTTCTTCCGCTTCGGCTTCCTCTTCAACTTCCTCTTCTCCGGCTTCCATTTCCGTAGCGCTGACTTCGCCTACTTCCTGATTGTCGGCTTGTAATTCCTGCAACTTGTCTTCGGGGATGGCATTCGGCTCCGAAGGCACGGCGCCGGGTGTCGGTGGAACGGTTGTCTGGAAGTTCATATTTATAGTGATCTCGGCGCCCCCTGCCTGCACATTAACAGAACCGTCAACGACAGACACCGATACAGTATTATCGGGTTTTATTTCCGTCTCCCACGCCGTTCCCCGCACACCTGCTATAGCAGTCGGGGTTTTAACATTGAACGATGAATTGCCGCCCAATTTGCTGACCTTTGAAAACACTTTCCCCGCCGTTACCGAAACCGTATTCTTTTCAACGCCTGCTTCCTTCTGAAGTTGATCAACTTTAATAACGGTTAGTTGTTGTATTTTTACAGCGTGTCCATCCTTCCATGTGAGGAATGCCGAACTGGCTTCGCCTGTGCGGATGCTCGCGCCTTCAGAAAGTTTCATTCCTTCCTTCGCTGCTTTCCACTGTGTCTCGCCCGAAATCATCACATCCACTTTGCCCTGAATTTTGCTCAACTTGATGTCAACCTTCTCAGCGGCAAAGACGGACAATGCGCCCGCAATTACAAACAGCACGACAGACAAAAACAGCAGTTTTTTGATCTTCACCATTTTTACGCTCCTGT
This sequence comes from bacterium, assembly GCA_040755115.1. Lineage (GTDB taxonomy): Bacteria > UBP15 > UBA6099 > UBA6099 > JBFMBQ01 > JBFMBQ01. The sequence goes on along the minus strand of JBFMBQ010000041.1, from coordinate 110 downwards.
TGATTTCTAATGAACAATAGTTTTTACTTGTATTATTAGTGTTTATTATTCGCAGGGATTTTATCATTGATTCAGTTGTTTTTAATAATTTCTTATAAAGAATATAGTAT
>JBFMBQ010000040.1:0-14496 GCA_040755115.1 bacterium | reverse complement strand
AATACATCATCATCTAATTCGAGGCATGGGATGCAATTTTACAATTCAAATAATAATAGAATTGAAAACAATATTATATCAAATAATGAGTATGATGGAATAATATTACAAAATGGAAGCGGGAATAATATATTTAAGAATAATCGTATAGAAAACAACAGCAGGTTCGGGATTTATGATCCGATTGGGTCAGGAAACAATAATATATTTTATCGTAACATCCTTATAAATAATTTAAGAGGTAATGGATATGATGAGGGAATGAATCAATGGGACGGTGGTTCGTTAGAATGCGGTGGTAATTATTGGAGCAACTATAGCCCTGGCTGCGCTGATGTTGACAACAACGGTATATGTGATCTGCCGCTCGCTATTCCTCCATATTATATAGTTAAAGATAACTTCCCATTTAAAGATTTAAATTTAGTTACTATGCCAGTGCCAGTAGGTTGCCCATGATTAAAACATGAGGCTTTTGGGTAATTTTCAAATATAAGAATGGACTTGTGTAATTTTAAAAGATTTAAACGCGGAGGGTGGGAAAAGAATATATGTAAGAGCGGTAATAAGAATTCAAAATTAAGAATTGATATTGTTCGGTGATTCGGAATGGATATGTATAAACTTTTTGAGGGATTGAAAGCACTTGAGATATCAGGGAAGTATTATGATATTTGCGCTGAATATGCACAGGGGATGATGGGCGAAGATGATTCAGGAAGTTTTGATCAGTTTGTAATAATGTTTTTCAGATCGGGCTCAAGCGATATGCAGGGATATTACCGTAATGTATTCGCTCAGCGTCATAAGCAACTGATAGAAAAACTAATAGAAAAAGGTTCTGGGGCGAAGGTGCTTGATGCCTGTTGCGGGATGGGATATGACAGTATTTTACTTGCACTTGCTGGTGGGGATGTGATCGGCGTTGATTTAAGCGATGAGAAGATTGAAACTGCCGAGAAACTTAAAAAGATATTCTTGGTGCGGCATCCTGAGATGAAACTGAAGTTTTTTAATCGTGATATATTTTCGTTTTTTGAAGAAAAGGCAGGAAGATTTTCAGGTTATTTTGATATTATTTGGGTTACAGAGGGTATTTCTCATATCCATCCGATGGAGGAATTCCTGAAGACAATGAAAAGGTGTTTGAAACCTGAAGGATACCTGATAATTTCGGAAAGCAACATACTCAATCCGATAGTAAGATTTAATCTAAGAAAAAGAATTGCCACAGCATACAGTTCTCGTGATGAAATGAATAAACACAAAGTGGATAGTTATTACTTGCACAAGGATAAGGCATTAGACCCGGTAACAAACAGTGAGGTAACGATGGCGAACGAGCGCATGGTTTCACATACCTGGCTTAGTCGTATTCTTAAGAAAGTGGGTTATAAAGTTCAGAAGACTATCTTTCGCACATATTTACCTGCTGGTATATCAAAATACATGGGCATTCAGATCATAAATTCAATAGAATCAATATTGCAATCGGTGCCGTTTCTGAAGTTAATGGGTATTAGATATATAGTTATTGCGAGTGCGGCTGGGGTGTAGAAAGTGCAAAGTGCATTGTGCATAGTGCAAAGTGTGATATAAAAATGAATAATCAAAAATCAAAAATATCAAGGGCACTTCGTCTTGCCCTGTGCCTGCTTTTCCCTGTCTACTGTCTACTATCTACTACCTACTGTTTTTCATCCGACTGGCAGATGTTCCTCGGCGATGCGAGGCACAGCGGATATACTTCAACACCCGTTCAACCACCTCTGACGGAGAAGTGGCAATATACCGGGTCTGCTGCGGTCTTCTCGTCGCCCACGAAGGCGGGATACCTCGTTTACTTCGGCAGTGCGAACGGCACACTGTATGCTGTCCATGTGCTTTCTGGAAATCTGATGTATCAGTTCAGCGGGCAGGGGAGGGTGGTCTCCGCGCCTGCGGTTTCGGACGGCACGCTTGTTTTCACGACTCACAACGGGAACATTTATGCGCTGGAGGCAACGAGCGGCTCGCTGCGGTGGAGCATTGATGCCGGCGGAACGATTTTTTCATCTCCCACGATTTCGGGCGATAAAGTGTTCATCTCTGTCGGCGATCCGGTGAACAAGGTGTTAGCATTGAAACTTTCCTCTGGTGCGATATTGTGGGAATTCGCCGCCTCGCAGCCATTCTATTCCACGCCGGCGGTTTCGGACGGCATTGTATGGGTCGGCTGCAATGATGGCAAGTTTTACGGATTGAATGCGGCGAGCGGCTCAAAATTCGCTGAATTTTCAACTGGTGGTTTAATATATGCATCCTCTCCGGCAATAAGCGGCAGCACGGTCTTCGGCGCAGGCGGCGAATACGATAAGAAGGTATATGCCTTCAATGAGCAGACCGGAGCGCTCGTGTGGGAGAGCGAACCTTTTCCCGGCGATACGCTCGTGAAAATATCATCTGTCATAGCCAGCGGAGACAGGGTTTACCTGTCAATCGGATACCCTGATCAGAAAATCGCCGCGCTGAACGCAGCAAACGGGCAGTTGATCTGGTATGCCTCTATCGGCGACATCACTGACGGCAATTACGCGCCGTCGCCCGCTGTGGCGGCAGGTCTGCTGTATGTTGCCTCAAGAGATGGGATACTTCACATCTTCAACGCAGCAGACGGTGGCAACCACACCACCGTTGACCTCGGCGCGCCGACTGTTTCGTCGCCGGCACTCGCCGATGGAATGGTCTTCATCGCCGCACAGAACGGCACACTCAAGGCTTTCCTCGGCACCGATAATGCCGAACCGACCGTGTCTTTGAATGCACTGAATCCGTATGTATCGGGGACGCTTGAAATAACCGGGACAGCCGTAGATGACAGCCTGCAATCTTTCACGCTTGAGTATGGAGCGGGCGCATCGCCGGCTGCGTGGACAAATATTTCTTCATCTAACAGCGCCGTTGAAAATGGAACTATCGGAGTGTGGTATACACCTGCGGTGAGCGATGGACAATATACGCTGAGGCTCACGGTCGCGGACAATTCCGGCAACACGGCGCAGACCACGCAGACCGTTACCGTTGACAATACGCCGCCGACTTTCGCAGGGCTTTCTTCTGCGGCGACAGGCAGCGATGGCGGGAGCATCAATTTATCGTGGGGCGCCGCCATAGATAATTATTCACCCGTTACATACTACATTTTTCAATCCACCATCCCCGGCGGGTATGATTTTTCATCGCCTTCTTATACGACCGGTCTCACACAGCATCAGGTCGGCGGGCTGATCGGCGGGACAAAATATTATTTCGTCGTCAAGGCGGTTGATCAGGCGGAAAACATGGATGGGAACATGGTGGAGGGGTTTGCGACCGCCGCCGTGGAAACCGTCCCGCCTGTTTTTGACGGTGTTCAGTCAGTTACTGCCGCCGCTGACGGCAGAGTTACAATAAAATACAACGCTGCAACCGATGATTCAACGCCTGTGTCCTACCGCATATATCAAGCGGAGACGAGCGGCGGGCAGAACTTCGCCTCACCGACTTATGTTACGAACCTTACAACATATACCACGCCTGCGCTTGAAAACGGCAGGACCTACTATTTTGTCGTCCGCGCCGTTGACAGCGTCGGGAACGAGGATGCGAACAAGATTGAAGAATCTGCTGTCATACCTGAAGTTATCACACCTGTAATCCAGATAACATCACCTTCTGATCAGGCGGTACTGACGACACCGAGTGTTATAATTTCAGGACTGGTCTCCGCTGGCGCAACCTTCACGATCAATGGGGATGAGGTTCCTGTTAATCCAGACGGCACTTTCCAAGGGACTATCCTGTTGCAGGAAGGCGAAAATATCATAACGCTTGAGGCAACGGCTGCGTCTGGCGGCACAACAGTGAAAACAATAACGGTAACGGTTGACGCCTTGCTGCCGGCGGCGATGATAAGCGAGCCGTCGGACGGTGCAACGGTCAATGGCATAATGACTATTCGCGGCACTGCTTCCGATGAAAACTTCAAAAAATATAAACTGGAATACGGTGCGACGACAGCGCCGGACAAATGGACAAAAATAAGCGAATCGGACGCAGGGGTAATCAACGGCGCGCTCGGCGAGTGGGACACCTCACGATTCGGCGGTGTCTATTCCTTGCGCCTCACTGTGGAAGATGCCGCCGGTAATTTAACATCAGGCACTGTTATATTGACAGTGAGCAACAAGGTTACAGTCTCAGGCACGCTGGCGGTAGACCAGTGGCAATTCCTTTCGCTCCCCGTTACGCCCGACAATCCATCGCCGAAGGCGATCTTCGGCGATGCAGGCTACAAAATCATCAGATGGGACCCCAAAGCGGCGCCTGACCCGAACGCGCTGAATTATGTTTCTCCATCTGAACTGGGCGCAGGCGAGGGCTTTGCAATCAAGGCTTATGGGGCAGACCTCGCATACTCTTATACAGGCGTCATCCCGGATACAACCTCGGATTTCGCTATGTCTTTGAATCCCGGCTGGAATCAGATCGGAGCGCCTTATAATCGTGATTTCAGCATCGGAACGATAAAGGTCAGAACAGCAACAGGCACTTATGATTTTGAAGAGGCGGTAAGCGAGGGACTCATCTCGTCTGCCGTTTATGCTTACGAGGGCGGCGGCTACAGGCAGTATAACAGTTCATACAATGTTGAAAAGCAGGGTGGTTATTTCATAAAGGCTTATGCGGATGTGGAGCTGCTGTTTGATTCAGCGCAGCCTGAGCCGATTGCGGGGCAGAGGGTGGCGGCGAAGATCGTCCGCCCGCGCCTCAAGTTGCTGCGTCTGTCGGCAGGCGACGGGGAATTAAGTGATATTGACAATTTCCTCGGCATTTCGCCCGATGCGCAAGATGCTTTTGACCCGAAGGATGCCGAAGAGCCGCCGAGGAGCGCAGACAGATTTTTATCAGTATATTTTTCTTCCAGTGCGCTTGAAGCATCACGCCTCGCAAACGATGTGCGCGCTCCCGTAACGGGAAGCGTGGACTGGCTGTTCAATGTTGAGACGAGCGAGAAGGGCAGGACTGTAACGCTTACTTGGGACGCAACCGAACTCGCCGACGGCAAGTATGACATCACTCTCACCGACCGGCAGACAGGCGCAACTGTGGACATGCTTGAGCAGAAAAAATACAACTTCGTTTCCTCGTCAGACAGCGCGGCACATTCGTTCAGAATAACCGTTACATTGAAAGGCGCGGACGAGATTTCGGTTGTCAGGCATGCCCTGAAAAAGGGGTGGAATCTGATGTCGTTTCCAGTTGAGCCTGAAGTAACCGATGCTGTTAAGCAACTCGGCGATGATCTCTCCAAACTGGATGTTTACCAGTTCCACGACGGAGAATATTACACCGTCTTGCATAAAGAAGGCGTTGACATTCAGGCGGGCATCGGTTACTGGGTGTATGTTGATGCAGATATTTCAGTGGATGTTGAAGGGGTTTCAACCGATCCTGCGCAGGCGGTGGGCGTGAACCTGACGGCTGGGTGGAATCTCATAGGCGACCCATACAGTGAGCCACTTGCGTGGGGCGATAACATCGCCGTGCGGTATCTGGGCGAGACCTTGACGCTCGGCGAGGCGGCGGCGCGAGGGTGGCTTGACGGCAGATTGTTTGAGTTCAACGGCGAGGCATACATCTCGGTTGAAACAGGCGGGGAGATGATACCGTGGGAGGGTTATTTCGTAAAATCACACTCAGCCTGCGAATTGATACTTAAACAGTAAGGTAAAAATGAGAAAAAGACAATTCACATCGTTTGTATATTTGTTTTTCATATTTGTTTTTCTTTGCTTTACACTGGTTTCCTGCGGCGGTGGTGGTATTGGCAGTGTGAGCGTCGGTGGTGTGACTGGGGGGCTGAATGGATATGTTCAGGTGCCGGATGGTGCGCAATACAGGGTGGTTGACAGTGACGGCGGCAGGCTCACAGCGAAAGGCGTTGCGGGCGCACAGGTCGTGGTAAATACCGCCGCCGGTGCGTATGTTACATCCGCGGACAAGACCGGAAGATTTTCCTTCATCTCACTGCCCGCCGGTGATTTCATGGAGGTAGCGGCGACATTCAGCGGCATTGAAATTAAAATGTATGTCTCTGTTGAGAAAGGTAAGATAATCTCAAAGGACATCAACCCCACTACAACAGCGGCAGCCGTTGTCTATGAAAAACTCAAATCGCAGAACAACACGGTATCATCAATTCAGGAACTTGAGAGTTCAAATTTGATACTTGATCTCGCAACTGAAATTGAAAACTCACTTATAAACGGCACTTATGATTATGATTTTCTTAAAGACAGCCAGGCTGTCGCAGACATAATCGCCCGCATCAATTCAGGTGCATCGTTGGCAGATACCACGCCGCCCGTTGTTTCAATCGTTACGCCAGCAGACGGCAGCGAAATCCTTGACAGCGATTTTGTGAGCGATGACTTCATCATAAAAGTTTCTTATGCCGATGACGATAGCATACCTGATACAATAGCATCGCCAATCAGCGCGACTCTTGAACTGGATTCGGGCGCAAAGATAGACATTCCAGTTTCATATTTTGAAGAAATTCCGTCATCTACCGGGTTTGAAGTGCAGACCCTTTCACTTAAACCGCTGACAGGTCAATTGATAGATATAACGAGTAATCTGAAATCATACACGGCTGCAATCACTGTCAGTTTCACCGATGTATCCTATAATACCGGAACCGCCGCCAGTTCTTTTACAATCGTTCCTGATGTATTGAATCCGCCGGAATAAACATTGAGGCAATTTTTTATTTCACGAAAAGTGTTCAGTTTTAACATTTTTAATTTTTTGCAAACTTTATTTTTTCTTTGTGTTCTTTGCGTGAAATTATTATTTCAAAGGAGATTTAATCTATGCTGAAACATAAACTGCTTCATCCTGAAATACTCGGTGCGCTCGCCTCGGCGGGGCATAATTCCAAAGTGCTGATCGCTGATGGGAATTTTCCTTTTTCCACCAAACGGGGAATTAGCGCCGAACTGGTCTTTCTTAATCTTGCACCGGGTATCGTAACCTGCACGCAGGCGTTGGAAGCGATTGTAACGGCGATACCTGTTGAGGCGGCGGCGGTTATGAAACCCGCGAAGACTGGTCAGTATGCGATGAAAGATGACCCGCCGATATGGGACGAGTTTCGCAAAATCCTCAAAGATGCTGGAATCGCCGTGGAACTGAAGCAGGTTGAAGTCCCCGATTTTTACGATCTCGCCTCATCAGACGATGTCGCGCTCACGATTGCAACCGGCGAGCAGCGAATCTATGCAAATATATTGATCACTATTGGCGTTGTTATGCCGTAATTTAAAAATTTAACCGCAGAGGGCGCAGAGAATGCGGAGATACTCCATTATTTGTGCTCATTCTTTCTGGTTTCTTTGTTTGCGTATTATATTCTGGATGTTAAGGACGCGCGGGTCGGAGGGTGCGAGGCGCTGGAGTATGTTGAGTTGCTGTTCAGCAAGTATGATTTTCCCCATCTTTATATAGGCAATGGCGAGGTTGCCGCGTGCATTGATGTCGTCGGGGTCAAGTTGCAGTGCTTTCAGGTAGAAGGATGAAGCGATTTCGGGGTTGCCCGTTTTCAGATAAATATTCCCTGAATTATAGATCGGTGGCGCCCAGTTGGGCGCGATGCGTGATGATTCTTTGAACCAGCGGAGTGCTTCGGCATAGTTTTCTGCGTTCTTCATTGCCAAACCAGCGTTGTATGACGGGAAGGGTGAGGTTGGATTGAGTTCGGCGGCGCGGCGGTAGGCGTCAAGTGCGCTGTCCAAGTTGTGGAGGTCAGCGAGAGCGGCGCCGAGAGCATTGAATGCCTCGTAGTGGGGATCAAGTGCCACCGCTTGCGTCAGGTGCTGCACCGCCATCTCGGGTTTTCCGTTTTCCCTGAGAGCGATGCCGTAGTTGGTATGTGCTCTTGCGCTAACGGGGCAGCAGCGGATGGTGTCCGCCCAGAGGGTTTCGCTGGTGTGCCAAATCTTACCGATACTGATCGTCTTCGTGGAGAAAAGGGAAACTGTAAGTGTAACACAAGAGATACAAAATAGGGTGCGGAGGTAGCGGGGAGCAAGAGGTTTTGTTGAGAGATTCGTTGTTCTGCCGCAGATCAATTGCAGCACTGCGGCGGCGGCGGTGCACAGACCAATTGCGGGCAGATACATATAGCGGTTTGCCATCACAGCGCCGAATGGAACGATGTTGGATATTGGGATCAGATGAATGAAAAATATGATCACACCGATGGAGTATGCGGGAGCGCGCTTGCGCGCGACAAAGACTGAAATAAGTAATGCTGCGATAGTGAATGCAGGAAATAAGAAAGCGGTGGAAGTGAAAGGCACTACCGCAGCGGGGATATAATCAAGGCACAATCCACTCGGATAAAAAAACAGTTTTAAGTATTCGCCGAAGGTCTGGAACATTATGGACAGTGAGGCGGTGAAATTTACCCCTGGTGAATTGCCGAGGCGTGCAGCGCCGTTGAGATATAAAAAGCAGGTTAAGAGGAAGCACAGCGCAGCCATGATATAGCCGATCTGCGCAATGAATATTTTTGCAAAATTGCAGTGCGGGGTCTTCGCACCCCGCCTATCCACTTGTTTTGGTTTTCCAACAGAAGGGATGATTTCAAGCGCGAGTAAAATCACCGGCAGTGCAGCGGCGGATTCTTTAGAAAAGATCGCAAAAAAATAGAAAATCCAAGAGGCGAAAATAGAATTTTTTGAATTGGAAGTCTTCCACTTCAGGAACGCAAGTAAGGATGCTGAAGCGAAGACGGCGGCGAGCAGGTCTTCTCTGAAAGTGATCCCGATGACCGCCTCCGAGATCAGCGGATGCGATGCGGAAATAAGAGAGGCAGCAAGCGCAGAGAGGCTGCCGAGGTTAAGCGATCGCGCGATAAAAAAGATGAGAAGACATGTAATTAAATGCAGGATAATGGATGTGGTATGGTAGCCGATTGTATTGTTTTTCCAGATGGCGGCGTCAATAAAGAAGGTGAGCGTTGTGATGGGACGGTAGGTGCGCTCGCCGCTGATGTTGAAATATTCGGAGGTAAAGATTTTTGGCAGATTTTTCAGGTCGTGGATATGCGGATTATTGGCAACGATGACAAGGTCGTCATAGACAAAATCGTTGTGGAAGATTCCGCCGTAAGAGACAAGGACAACAGCGGCGATCAGGAAAAGTTCAAGAATGAGCGTGAATCTGTGTGTATCGGTTTTCATTTGTGATTTATTTTTTCCACTTCACAATATATCCATCGCTGTCTGCGCCTGAATCGGGTTTCAAGCCGAAGGCGGCGAGGAAGAAATTGTATCTATCTTCTGATCGCTTATATACGAAGTCGCCGCATGAATGTGATTTATCAGCGACATTCTGCATCGGTCTTGTTCTGCCGCTGCAAGGGTTCGGCGGGTAGCGTTGGATGTATCCTTTTTTAATGAGAACATCTTTTTGATCATCGCCGCCTGTGATTTTTTCGGTTGGTGGATAGATTCCCTTGTGCTCATTTGCATAATTTTTCAGAGCGTAATGAATGACCTTCAGGTTTGCCCGTATGGTTGCTTCTTTTCGTTTCTGGGGCGATTTCAGGAAGAAGGGCAGGGCGATTACAGCGGCAACGACAGCAAAGATCAGGATTACCGAAATGGTATGAAATCTTGTGTCTTTATTCATACTTCGTGCGCTTCGTGGAACTAATCATTTTTTATTTTTAATTCTTTTTTTCGCAATCGGTTTCTTTTTAAGCAAGCCCATCTGGACGAGGTCGTGCAGATGCACCATGCCGACAGGCTCATCGTTATTATTGACAATAGGCAACACGGTGATAGCCATTTCTTCCATCAACTCAAGCGCTTCAAAGATGGTTTTTTCAGGCGTTACGCGGTGAGGGTTGTCCGTCATGACCTTGTCAACGCTGGTAAGGAAGAGGCGCGACAGCGAGCCTTCGGACTTCTGGAGCAGGCGGCGGACATCGCCGTCGGTGATTATGCCGATGATTTTTTCTTTTTCGTCAACGATGCTGATTGCGCCGAGTCCTTTGGAAGTGAGTTCAAAGAGGGCGTCTTTCACGATCATTGTCGCCTTTGCGACAGGGTTGCGCGGGCGTGAGGCGATCAGGTCAGCGACAGTATAGAAAGGCTCGCCGGCATCTGACAGCATGGTTTCCATTTTCCCTTTTTTTATTACATCTTGAAGGAGCAGGGCAACGATGGTTTCGCCGATGATCAGAGCGGATAGTGATGTAGAGAGCGAGAGCAGCGAATCTGTCGCGTCGGACGGCGTTTTGATTTTCAGCACCACATCGCTTGCGCGTGCGATGCTGGAGCGGGGCGAAGGGGTGAGAGTTATTACCTTCACACTTTTTCTGCGCAGGCGCGGCAGGAAGTGCATTATCTCGCCCGATTCGCCTGTGGGCGAGATGATGATGAGCAGGTCTTTGTTACTGATGGCAGCGGCTTCGCCGAAGGCGGTGTTTTGCGGATTCAGGACATAAGCGGGGCGTCCTGCGCTTCGCAGCGACGAAGCGATCTTTGACGCGACAGGTTCGCATTTTCCGACGCCGACAAGTATGATATTGCCTCTGACATTCTTTATCAGTTTCACCGCTTCTTCAAAGTTTGAATCAAGTGTTTCGGATATTTTTTTCAGGTTCTCAATCTGGTGTTCAATTATTTCCTGTGCTTTTTTAATATCTGCCATGATTTTTCCCCCTTAAACATTATGTAACATTTTGGTTGTTCAGTGCAATTTATCTTTTCTGGCACGGTTTTCACGGATTGATTTTTGATACTGATTACGCTGATTAACACTGAACATGCTGAAAAAAAGATTTATATGGATTTATGAGGATTTAGTATTGTAGACTATGTTCTTAATATTTGTTTTTACACTCATCAGGGGTTGACGAAAACGAGGTAGTTTGTGTAATATATTTGTATAAAGCGGAAATAGCTCAGTTGGTAGAGCATCGGCTTCCCAAGCCGAGGGTCGCGGGTTCAAGTCCCGTTTTCCGCTTCCGTTATTATAATTTGATTTTCTTGTCATTTTGCGTAGAAGTTCACTTTTAAGATACTAAATCCCACACAACACTGGCATTTTTTTAGTTGATGTAATCGTTTATAATTATACATACTGACATCGGCTATGCTTGTCTGGACATATTTACAAACAGGCATAACAATATTTTGGTGAATTATAGTCCCGTCTCAAAATTTATGCCGTCTTCGTTCACATTCTCTTAACATTGAGACTTCTGCTTAAAAGATCAGATTGCTCGGGTTTTAGCAGTATAGCGGCTTTCGGGAAAGTCTTTGCGAAAGGAAGAAAGTAAAATGCAGGATAATCCAGCCAGAAGATTGTCTATTCTTTATAACAGTATCGCATTCGTAAGCGCCTTGGTATTTCTTGTCGTTTTTATTGTGCTTTTTTTCAGACAGAATTCCTTAAATAGAGACCATGCGCTGGATGTTGCGAATAAATTATTGCTTTTGCGAGCGACCAGCGCAGATTATCTCATAACAGACGTGGCTGAGGATGTTCTTGTAGCAAAGGCATGGGCTGAAAAATACTTAAGTAAATCTCATGGAGGGATTACTCCTTCTCGTTTGTATAAGAGAATTCGTTACAATTCTGATGAGAATTATTTTTCGTTGGACGGGACATTACCGCCGGGGGAAAAAGATTATGGCAATGTTTACGGCAGCGGCAGCCTTACGGGGAGAAGTGACGATTTTTACAAGGAGTTGAACATGTCGCTGCGGCTGTTCGGTCTTGAGAAAATCTTCCATTACGCCCCGCCGATGTTTAAATGGAGCCTTTACTATTCCAGAAACGGTTTCACAACGATTTATCCGCATATAAACGCGGAAAAAAACAAGGAAGTTTTTACGCCTCCAAAAATTGTAAAGGATATTTTTAAAAAATCATGTGAGCAAAAAAATTCAATCACAGACTCCACTGAAGTGAACACTTATAGAGGAAAATCCATGTGGAGTGATGTTCATCTGGATGTTTTCAGGGAAGCGCAGATTGTATCAAATGTCATCCCTGTGTTTGATGAGGATGGATGTGCTGGTGCGCTGTCTATTGAAATTGATTTGAGTTTCCTAAATAAGTCCGTGAATAATACCGATTACCCAAATGTAAAAATATTGGTGATAAATAAAGGCGGGCAGGTTCTTGCCCTGACGGGACAAAATTTGGCGAACGAGTCAAGAGTCGTTAAAGTAAAAGATGTGCTTCCATCTGCGGTAGTCAAAGTTATTCCAACCCTATTCGGTGAGAGAAAAAGCGAAATTAAGCAAGTAGACGGTTACTACATATTTTCCACGCCGCTGAAGGCGGCGGGGTGGGTTATGGTGAAGGTTCTTCCTGAGAGCGATTTAAAGCATCAACTTCTTCCTGATGTTATTTACCGTGCGATCCTGTTTGCCATAATGTTCGCTTTATTGTTTGCTGCGCATATCTTTGTAAGGCATTGTTTTGTGTCGCCCGCAATTTCATTTGTTGACTATGTCTGGACGGAAGCCGTTGGGGGAACTGCTCCTGTTCCGACTACGCCCAGTACATGGAAACAATGGTTCTTGAAGGTATCAGATTTGTTGGCGCTTAAATCGGTCAGTGCGAATTTACCGGGGGCAATAATTCAATTCAGGCGGTCGCCGGATGGAAATATAACGATACCACTTGTCAGCGCCGGCATAACGGATCTCATCGGGCTTGCTCCGGGTGATTTGATGGAATATGAAAAGTTTGCATTCAATGTCCTTCCGAAAGACAAGATGAAAGGACTTTTAGAAATAATAGATCGTTCTTCAAAGGACATGACAGCGTTCTCTTACGAGAGCGCTGTCCGTTCGGCGGATGGCGTGGAACGGTGGCTTCGGTTCATTGCGCGTCCCAGGCATGGAGAAAAAGGTGAAATTATATGGGACGGCGTCATTCTGGACATTTCAGATAGAAAGAAGGCTGAAGATGAATTAAAACAATACAAAGACCATCTTGAGGAACTGGTGGCAAGCCGCACGAAAGAGATTGAAAAGATCAACGAGGAACTAAAGAACGAGATTCAGGAGCGGATATGTTCTGAGAGTGCTTTGAAAACCAGTGAGGAAAAGTTGCGCGGTCTTTCCCGACAGGTGTTATCCATACAGGATGAAGAGCGCGCAAGACTGTCCCGCGAACTTCACGATGATATTGGACAGCAACTCGCAGCCATTATGTTCCAACTGGTTTCTCTGAAAGAAAAGGGGGCTGTTGCGGTAAAAGACATCGCACTCATTGAGGAAATGATTAACAGGGCTGGCAGTGATCTTCACAAAATATGCCAGGGGCTTCAGCCCATGACGCTTAGCCAATTCGGATTTGAACCAGCAATAAAGATGCTTCTGTGGGACCTCATGGAAAAACACGGTCGCACAATATTATCGTCATTTGAATCTATGGATTATAATGTAAGTGATGCGGTCGGCATGTCCATCTACCGTATATGCCAGGAAGCAGTTACGAACAGCATAAGGCACTCCGGAGCAGATCAGATTTCTGTTTCGTTTCGGCTTGAAAATAATGAACTGGTGCTTGAAGTCAGAGATAACGGGAAAGGATTTGAAATGGACGATCTTAAAGAAAATGTCAGGCTTGGAATTGTCGGGATGAAGCAGAGGGCTGATCTTTGCGGTGGCAGGCTTTCCATTGATTCAGTCCATGGAAAAGGAACTTGTGTATATTTGAGAATTCCTATAGATAATAATTCTGGAGGAATTGATTGATCAGATTGATAGTAGCGGATGACCATACGCTCGTGCGCGCCGGTATTTGCAGTTTACTCAAATCAAAGGACGATATTGAGGTGATTGCAGAGACGGAAAGCGGACACGAGGCGGTCAGACTTTGCAGAGAATTAAAACCTGACGCAATTCTCCTTGACCTCAGTATGGGTGACATAGACGGGCTTGAGGCGACAAAGCAAATAATATCGGCTAATCCGAAAATCAAAGTGCTGATATTGACGATGTACGAAAACGAGGAATATGCAACAAGAGTGATGGATGCCGGCGCCTCTGGTTTTATTGTCAAGCGGATGTCGCCGGAGGAACTTCCCGACGCCATAAGAAAAGTGGTTGAGGGAGAAATTTACATAACTCCCGCCATCATGCAGAAGATGATCTTAAGGAAAAGGAAGGATGGCGAAAAGGGGCTGCTTTCGTTACTGTCCGACCGTGAACTTCAGGTTTTTCGTATGATTACGCAGGGTATGACACACAACCAGATTTCCGATAAACTGTGCTTGAGTGCGAGCACAGTGGCTACATATAAGTGGCGTGTTATGGAAAAACTCGGGGTGCAAAATAATGCCGAACTGATGCGGCATGCGATTCGTATCGGCTTGATAGATAAGTTTGATTGACTGATAAATAATATAAAACAATATTTCAATAATTTCTCACAAGT
>JBFMBQ010000039.1:0-4791 GCA_040755115.1 bacterium | reverse complement strand
GCCCTTCGCGGCATCTGAAAGCATACATTTATTGAGAATGACACCTGAAATCACATGAGAATTAACTATTTCATCCATGCTTTCAGGCGTAACCTTACCGTAGCGAACCTGTGGTTCGCCCCTGCGGATAACCGTTACAACAGGCTCCCGATCACATAACCCGATGCAGCCAGACTGCCCGATCTCAATGTCTAAATCCTTATCTTCCACAGCCTTTATGAGAGCGCTCATCACCGCTCGCGCCCCTGAGGCAATACCGCATGTGCCCATGTGCACAATAACTTTTACATCCTTCTCTTCAGTTGAACGCATCTCCGTTATTACCCTGATCCGCTCTTTGATCTTCTGTAGATCATCAATTTTCAGTTTGCCCATTATTTTTCACCTCTCACATCAGAATCTGAGGAATATTTCCCAAGAATATCCCTGACTTTTTTCGGCGCAACCTGGCGGTAAACATCCTCGTCCACACGCACCGCAGGCGCAAGAGCACAGGCTCCCATGCACCGAATTGACTCCAGCGAGAATTCGCGGTCATCCGTGGTCCCACCTACTTCTACATTCAATATCCTTTGAAATTCTGCCATGACATTCTTCCCGCCGCGCACATAGCATGCTGTTCCCTGGCATGAGCAGATCTTGTGTTTCCCTTTGGGTACTAAACTGAAGAACGAATAAAATGTTGTGATGCCGTATACCTCGCTCAGGGGGATTTCCAGCCCTTTTGCTATGCGCTTTTGCACTTCGCGCGGCAGATACCCAAAAATTTCCTGCGCCTTGCTCAACGCGCGAATCACCGCTCCCGATTTACCACGAAAGGTATCAAGCCAGCGGTCAAGTTCCCTGAACTGCTCCTCAGTGAATTCCGACGATGTTTCCTCGGGTTCTTTAATTTCCATTTCCTTCATTTCACTGATGCCTCCCTTCATTATTTTTATTCTGCATCTGCCATTCCCCTTATGCCCGATGAATATAATTCCCCAACTATGTTAAACGCCGAAAGAGGCGTTCTTAACAGACAAACTCCTTTCTCCTTTGCTATCTCTGTAGTGTTGTCGGCTGGCTTGTGCCCTGAAACGATAATCACCGCCGACAGGTCTTTAAGCGACGCGACTGCCACAATGTTCACATGTGTCTGCATAGTTACCCAGACGCAATCCCTCCCGGCATTGGCTATTACATCGCTCAACAGGTCCGACACATACCCGCCGCTTACTTCAACATCCCGTGCCGGTGGCGATAATACATTCAATCCGAATTTTGAAATAATCTCGCTCAGTTTCATTGATTTGCGCCTTTCTCCTGCATCGCATGCGGCAGTTTTTCTGCAAGGGCGGAAATTTCCTGCGCAAGACTGCGCACGCGGTCGCGAAGGTCAAACAGGCAATCCATGCGCATCATCATCCCCGACACAACATCCTCCGCAAACGCCCGGCATGTGGGGCATCCGCACGAACCGCAGTCTATCCCCGGCAGTTCCGCGCATAACGCCTCTATCTCCTGCAACTTCCTCATCGCTTCTCCCATATCAGCATCAAGCCGTCCTATCGGGCGGGGCTTGATCTTTTCGGTTAACAAGTAATATTCTCGTGGATTCTCTTTGTAGGCTTTCTCTATCAGCCATTCATTCTTTTCCCCGACCTGCTCCGATACAATATCCACTTTCAACTTCGCCATAAACGGATTCTCCACCATGAGAACACCGCCAACACAGCCTCCCACGCACGCCTGCGCCTCAATGAAATTTATGCCCTTAAATCCGCCAGCCTCTATCCGCTCCAGCACACTTGACACATGATGAATGCCGTCAACGGATAATTTATTCGGCACTTTCACAGTTGCCGCTTCTCCTCCCCGCCGCCCCCACCCTATACCACCATTAGATGCTTTCTGAACACCTGCACTTTCACTCACCCTGTTGAAGTTCATCTTTATGTTGTTAACTGTCTCACTGACCGCAATAGCACCATCAACCCATGACCGGTTTGTCCCCACAGGCTGTTTCACCACTGTTACCTTCGCAGGACACGGCGTAATAAAAAAAACGCCGATGTCCGCTTTTCCCATTCCCAATCTCCTTGATACATCTTCCTTAATAAAATGTGCTGTAACTTCCATCGGTGATTGCATTGGCAGGATATTCTCAGCAAGCCCGGGATACTTTACCTGGATGAGTTTGACGACCGCAGGACAGGCTGATGATATAACAGGTTTTGACAGGAAAATCGCCTGCGATTGCAGATATTCAGTTGCAGCACGCGCAACCAGATCAGCACCGAATCCCACTTCAAGTATTTCATCAAAACCGAGAAACAGGAACGCCGAAAGGACTTTCTCCAGTTTATATTTCTTAGAAAATTGTCCGACTAAAGAAGGCGCTGGAATCGCAATTTTATAGGAGTATTTTTTTATGCTCTCAAGTGTATCAGCGAAGGCTATCTTTGCATCGTTAGGACATGTGCGGATGCACTCTCCGCAATCTATACATTTCTCCTCTATGATCGTTGCCTTCCCGTTCCTTACGCGGATTGCCTCAGTAGGGCAGGTGCGAATACAGTGCGTGCAACCCTTGCACTTATCCTCAACAAGCCTTACTGAATGAAAATATTTGTTCAATTCATACTCCATCTGTTTTTCCATTGAAGAAGAATTTAATCTGCACACAGGTGCCGACCCCGACTTCGGAATCAATCTGCATCCAGTCAGATGCCTTCTTTATATTCGGCAGTCCCATTCCCGCCCCAAACCCCATCTCACGAATCTCCGCTGACGCTGTTGAGTAGCCCTCTTCCATGGCTTTTTCAGTGTTCGGTATTCCAGGCCCTCGGTCGCGCGCCACGATGAAAACCTCACGAGGCTTGATATTAACACACAACTTTCCCTCATCCGCATACAGCACTATATTCATCTCCATTTCATAACTTGCAATAGCCACACGCTTGATGACACCATAAGGCGCACCGATTTGCTTCAATATGTTTTTTAATTTGCCGGCAGCCTCTCCCGCCCTGGCAAAATCTCCCCCCTTCACGGGAAACTCTTTGTATATCCCATGTAAATCCATTCAATGCATTTCCATCCCTTCATTAACATCTCTCATGTTTGCACCATAGAGAATCCCGCAACTTTTATACATTGAGAACGGAGTGCTCATTAATGTGATTCCCAGCGAGCGGGCAAGTTCTATTGTCTCCGGCGCGGGCTTTTTGTTTCTTATGAACACAACGAGATGTATATCAACCGTTTCAGAGGCGCGGATGACTTGCGTATTGGTCAAGGCAGTAAGGAGAATTGCCTCTCTGCTGGCGCGTTGCTTTTCGTTCATTATGCTGAGCAACTCGCTTATCATATCGCAGGCGCATATCGCCTCGTACCCCATTTTTGGCTTTACCTCTCCGTTAACCAGCATTGAGGCATCAAGCAGTTTCCTTATTTCATCTGTTGTTATCAAACGAGACATAATAAGCCCTCTTTGCAATTGTTGTTTTTATCCGTTCCACCCATAGCGCAGACGGTTTTCGGTTCAACTTCGTGCTTTTTTTCACAAACCACCCTGAAATATGCAATTTCTATGCCATTATGAAAGGCGACTCCGAGATCAGCAGTAGTATAATACGGCTCTTTGTTTCTCTGCGATGGAAAGCGGCTGATTGGTATTAAAATAAAAAAATTAAAAATAGAAATTGGGAAAACTTGTTGTTCATTTTACTCATCGGGATAATATCAAAACTTTACAACATGCAAAAAAACATGACACTCGCCAATCAGTAGGGGCGGGTTTCAAACCCGCACCTACTTGTATTTAAGAAATTCAAAAGATAAAATGTAAGACATTGGTGAATTCATCCATAAAAAAGAGGGGCAAAAAATGCGAAAGATAATCTTAACTGGAACACTCCTATCTGTGGTCGTTCTCGCAGTCGCAATTTACGCCGCTAAATCTGAGTATGTTTTCGGCGTAAGCATCCCCAGAGGATATGTCGCTGGCAAGAGCGCAACCGTCTGGAGCAATATGATGCGCACGCTGTTTGAGATAGCAAAAAAGGAAACTGGCATCGCCGTGAACAACAACATTCAGTTTTCCTGGGAACAGGTGATGAAAGACCTTGATGCAGGAAAGGTAGATATTTCGTTCCTTATGTCGCCCGATTACATACTGGCGGCGGAGGCGAAAGCGCCGATAAAAATCTGGCTGACCTACAAAGTGAAGGGGCAAAAGAATTTCCCAACCTGCATTTATGTGAGGGGCGACAGCGGGTTCAAGAAATTGTCCGATATGAAAGGCGCCACAATAGCAATGGAACTCATCCCGAAAGCAGCCCAGAACAAGAAGAAAAAATACGGCATCGTAGGATACGGTTCAGCAATGTTTGAACGCATCTTTCTTCGCAAGATGATGGAAGATGAGGGAATAAAAGAAACACCTGACAAATTCTTCGGAAAAGTGGAAATCGTGGACAATGTGGAAAACTGCATGTCAAAAGTTTTGAAAGGCGAGGCTGATGCGGCGATTGCCTCTCAACGACTGTATGTACTGCTGACACAAGCAGCACCGCAGTTCAAGAAACTGAAAAGCCTCAAGTGCATCTGCGAGGTGCCGTATTCGGCGATAGTTTACAGAGACGATGTGGATGAGGCTTTGATAAAGAAGATGGGCGATTTCATCCTGACGGTGCACGAGCGCAAGGATTTTGAAGACTTCAAGATGCTCTCAGGCGTTGATCAGTTCCTGCGTTTGAAATATTCCGAGTATGCCCCCATGCTCAGCCTGCTGAAAGAGGAAAGAGAAAA
>JBFMBQ010000038.1:0-6623 GCA_040755115.1 bacterium | reverse complement strand
CTTTCATTTACGGCGACATGTCGCCGTATAACAAAGCGGTGTCGTGCCACCGCACTCCAAATCAAACTTCACTCCTACTGAAGATTAGTTACAGAAACCTTCGGTCCCTTTTTTACAAATTGAAGTTATTCTGTTATTCCAGTTCATATCCCGAAAAGAAAATCCGTGCATTTCCGTGTAATCCGTGCCCGAAAAATTTATCTTTTATATTAAATGCACTTGTGCAAATTTCATGACTCACAACTTCCTTCACCATATCTTAATGCATGGTCTATCTGAAAACTCACCTGTGTCGCTTCAATCATTTCCGCTAACGGTATCGGAAACCGCTCACCTGCCTTCAGTTTCTCTGCAAAAAATTCCAGTTCCTCAAGATGTCCTTTCTCCGGCGCACCGCTGTGAAATACTTCATCTTTAATCCCATAAAACCGCATATCCTTAAAGTCATCAATCACAATTGAAACTCCCCCGCAGTGGACTTCAATCCGTTCTTTGCCCATTTCAGTGTTTCCTGATGCTAAATAAGTCAAACTCCCTACGAACCCGTTTTCATACTCAAGCAGCACAGACAGGTTATCGTGCAAATTAAATTTGCTTTCTTTTCTTTCGCCCAGCCCGGCGACCTTAACAGATGTGATTCGTGAGCCGGCGTAATAAGAAATAAGATCAACGAAATGGCAGCCCTCGCCGATCACTCGCCCGCCGCCTTCCGCACCGTGCACCCATGTTTCGGGGGGGAAATAACCTGCGTTGACGCGGTATAAAATTATCCCTGCATCTTTCATCTTCTCAAGCGCCGATTTCGCCTTCTGCGAGCACGGCGCATACCGTCTATTGAACCCGACCATATACGGCGAATTTGTTTGTTCAAGCGCCTCCGCCAGCAGCGCAAGTTCCGCCTCGTTCATCGCCATCGGCTTCTCAACAAATACCGCCTTGCCCGCCCGCAGCGCAGCCGCCGACATCTCCACATGCAAATTGTGCCGAGTGCTGATCAACACCAGATCAATATTTTTGTCGTCTAAAATATCATTAAAATTTGTGGAACAATAGGATGCGCCGAATTTTTTCGCCTGCGCTTGCGCCACGCGGGCATCTTTATCCACGACCGCCGCAACTTGATAGTATTTTGAAAGTTTTTTCAAATTCGGCAGATGCATCGCCTGCGCGAGACTCCCCGCACCCACCACCGCGGTGCGCAGCACACCTGTGCGCGGTGCCACCGCTGCAATGCTCACTTTAGTGTCTGCTTTCCGTGCCGCTGCTGTTTCCTCGTCGCCGTATTTCAATATAACTGCCAGCGGGCGCGCCTCGTCCTCCCTTAAAGCCTGATACGCCGACGGCGCATCTTCTACAGTGTATTCCTTTTCTACAATCTCACCGAAATTTATCTTGTCCCGAGAGACAAGTTCCAGATATTCCGCCATGTTCCTGTTCTCCGTCCAGCGGACATAGCCAATCGGATAATCTTTCCCTTCAATTTCGTAAGAAGTATCATACCTGCCGGGTCCATAAGAACAGGAGATCAGAAAATCAATTTCCTTATCATAGAACGGATGCCGCTGGAGGGCGAGTCCGACATCGCCTACAACAACCACTCTTCCTTTGCGCCTCGTCATCTCCATCGCCTGCTGCACCAGTTCGCTTGATGGCGTTGCGGCGGTGATAATCACAGCATCAAGCCCGATGCCGCCAGTGAAGCCCTGCGCTGCCTCAACAGGATTCTCCGAGCCTCCTGAAATCACGCATTTTTCCGCACCGCCTGCCAGTGCCTTCTGCGTACGCCCCGCAACCGGGTCGCAGCCCATTACATGACACCCCGCGCACGCAAGCAGCCGAACCGTCAACTGCCCCACAAGCCCAAGCCCGATAACTCCCACCCGTTCGCCGAGTGCAACATTCGCCCGACGCACACCCTGCATCGCTATCGCCCCGAGCGTTACCGATGAAGCATCGCGCAGGCTGCAACCATCGGGCACCTGCACCACCAGATTGCGCGGCACCGACACAACCTCCGCATGGTTCGCCAGCCCAGCCCCCCCGCAGGCAACCCTGTCGCCGACCTTGAATCCTTCCACACTTTTTCCCACTTCAAGCACAAATCCCGAGCAACTGTAGCCCGTCGGCGATGGAAGCGACTCAATTATTTGCGTCTTCACCTTCCCCATCGTCGCCTTGAAGCCGCGCGTCGCAAGCATCCTCAATCCGCGCTTTATCAACTTCGGGTCAAGCAATACTTTTTTTATCTGCTTCTGCTGTGAACCTTTAAGCCCTGCTATCTCCGTCCCCGTGCTCACGAGCGAATAAGCAACCGCCACCAGCAAATTGCCAGCCTCAACCGTCGGCGCAGGCAACTCCCGCACCTCAACACTACCGCCAACTATAAAAACCTGCTTCATTCATTCCTCCGATAATCAATCTTCAATACCTGTAAATCCTGTTTATCCTGTCTATCGTGTTAATTTAAATTAAAATTGAATTACAACCCCGGATATGTCGACAGACCATCCTGAAAATAAGGCTTCAGAAGTTTTCCCCATGCACCGTCAGGCGGCGATTCAAGAACAGCAGCAGTTTTCCAACCGCTTTCGTCAAAATCCTGATTTTCCCACCCTGTCTTGTATTCGCAGGAAACAAGCCAGGAACCGTCTGAAATTATCTTGGAAACCTCACCGCCTTTATCGCGGATTTCACCATACACATTAATTCCCGCATTCGGGCTGTCATACCCCGCCGCTTTCACCGCGATGATGTTCTCGCCTGGGTGAAGATATTTTTTAATGTCCCAGAGTCTGATTTTTTGTTTGTTGTAAGTCGCCGAAAGACTGAAGCGCCCGAGCGTATATCCAAGCGGCTCGCCGTTGATGAACATCTCACCGTAACTGTCGGCGATCATTTGTATCTGTGCGGTTTCTGGTAGTGATTGCAGATTTATGTTTTTACGAAAGTAACAGTCTTTCCCGATTTCCTTCGGCACATCTTTCTCATCCGCCCATATCCATGAACTCTCAAGATATAATGTATCCGGCGACAGATTGTTTTCTAATATTTTATACAGATCATCAAGCCACTTTTTCATATAATTGAACTTGAGAAGATTCAGTTCAAGTCCCTCTTTGCGGCTTATGTTCAGCCACAGTTTTGAGAAATCCATCTCCTGTGCAATCAGGTCCTGCTTGAGCGCAGCGATTTTTTTCAGTATTCTCTGCCGTGCGGTCTGTTCGGAGACAGGAGTTTTCAGGACTCTGTTAAGGTCGTTGACAAAGATAAACAGGTCAGCAAGCCAACTGGTGCGTTCGGCGGCGAATTGCAGATAATCAAGATGATCCGCATTGCGTTTTGACAATGACCTGAATTTTTCAATATCTGCTGACACAGCGCCCATTTTCTCTTTTAACTCTTTTGATTTTGTCCCGAAGAACGGGTTCGGTGCGTAAAAGAGCGGATGTCTCCACAACAATGCAGCGTCAAGGTTTGATATGAAAGGCGCAAAAATCTGATGTGATTCCATCAGAAGTTTGTAAATCCTGCGGATTTCTTCCGTTGAAGCGCCGAAGAACTGGTGGAAGAATCGCTCCCTGACATCCTCCGGCGCTGCCTGTGCCTCCGCCCATGCTGCCTCGGCGGTGAGCGCGTAGCCGTACCAGTTCAGTTCCCGCAGGTTTTCCTCGCCGTTGTCACCCCAGCAGGAAGTTGCGGCGCCGATGACATTCGGTCGCTCCTTGCCGCACTGGATGAAGTTCAGTATGTTCTTTTCGGCGGTCAGATAATCCGGGAACATCCTGCGCCAGTTTGAAACGGCGGGACTGACGATCACGCGATGCCCCGTTTGCTGAAACACATCAAGACTCGGAAACTCCTCCGCAGCGTTGTAATGCCAGTCAAAGATGATTATGTCCGACGGTATCTCAGGAATCATTTCTGGATGGCTCAGGGGGATGTCGCCATACATTATAATCTGCCTGTCGTATTTTTTCAGCAGGTCATAGATGCGGAGATAGTGCTGCAAATGTATTTGCCCGATGCTCATAGTGTCCGTGAATTCCTTGCTCCTGCCGATGCCGACATCCCAAGTTTCGTCAGCGGCGAAATGGAAATACGGCGCAGAGAAGGCGGGGACGATTTCATCAAACAGGTTCTGGAAAAAGGTATAAGTTTCATCCCGCAGCGGCGCCAGACAGAACGAGCCGGGGAATTCGGCAAGTGATATGAATTCCGGTTTCATTAAAATATTTTCCTGATGTCCGAGTGTTTCAAAAATGGGGATGAGTTGGATGTAATACTTTTTTGCGTAGGTATCAAGTTCGCGGACTTCATCTGCCGTCAGCGCGCCTCTCCCTTCGCCGATTGCGGGGTAAACTTTGAAACTGAAAACATCTTCAATATATGGGTAATATGAATTCAATTTGAACTGGCTGAGTGTGCGGATGGTGCGTTTGAAGTAATCCATTGTGGGGACCTGCCCGCGACTGATGTCATCGGTAATGCCGCGCAGTTTCAGCGTTGGGAAGTCTAGTATGATGACAGAAGGCACTGACAAGATATTATTTTTTTCTATGACAAGTTGCAGTAAGGTTTGCGCGCCGTAGAAGATGCCGGCAGGGTTCTGACCTGTGATTATGACCGAGTCGGGTTGAACGATTAGTGCGTAGCCTTCATCCTTCATTTCAGGTGTAAATTCAATTTTGTTTTCCCGGATTGTGCGCTGCGTAACAGCATTTCCATCAGGTAAATCAAGAACGATGTGCGCACTTTCAGGGTTTGTGTCCGTCGTTTTCAGTTTCGGCATTCCTGAACCCATTAAAGGTGAAAATCTTTCGTTCAATTCCTCTGTCAGAACTTCAGCGATGGATTTTATTTTTTCATCCGGGTGTTTGCCTGTGTAGATGATAATTTCGTCAGGAAATGTAAAATCAGGTTTTTCCAGCAAGCGCGTTTCTTTCGGTGTCGGCAGAAGGTTCAGCGAGTCAGGAGAGGTAATTTCTTGACAGATCGCATGAAGGCTGCAAAAAGAAGAAAACAAAATGTAAATGCAAAATATTAAAAAATGAATTTTATGCATAACGAAGTTATAAATCCTGTCTATCCTGTTAATCCTGTCAATAATTCATATTTTTTCAATACGGATTTTATCACCGTCATGAACTTTTTTGAATACTTTCGGATCGCCCTGGATTCTGCCGAGGATGGTAACGGCGCTGGCGGGTCGGATCTCATCGCCGCGGCTTGCGGGAGTCAGACCGAAGAAGATGCAGAATGCGCTTCCCGGCGTCCAGTATGCGATGTCGCCCATTTCAACTACTTCCACAGGATTTTCAGGCGACATTTTCACCGGAATGGAAAAATAGATTTCATCACCCCAGGTATTTGCAGACGCCTCAATCGGAAGGGCATCATAAATTCTTTTTGCCGATGCAGAATCGTTCAGTTCAGCCTCCGCCGAAACAGAACCCGCTGTGATTTTTATTTTATTGCCCATTTTCTTTCTCCATTTACAGAGTCAGCGACTGCATTTTTGATATAGCATACAGATTGAGGACAAGATGCGCAAGTTTTATGTTAAATCAGCGCCCTTAAAGCAGAAATGATTCGCGCAAAGGGCGCAAAGGGGCGGTTCGCAAACCGCCCCTACGGTTAATCCTGTAAATCCTGTCTATCTTGTTAATTATAATTATTGCGACGGCTTGCAGAAGTTGGCATCACTCCTGTCAATTTGATCTGAACCGTAAATTATCATCTTATAGTTCTTCTTCAGTATCTTCAGGTCATCAAATCCAACCGTTCCATCACCGCTGAAATCAGCCCAGACTGAATATTCCGCATCCCCTGTCTTCTTCTTATAACTCTTTTTCAATTCCTTCAGGTCGTTGAAGCCCACTTCGCCGTCACAGTCGGCATCGCCTATTTCCGACCCGCCTTTTCCGATGCCATCTATTTTATGGCGGACATAGATCGGTTCATCAGCAGTGCAAGCCTTTATGCTATCGCTTGTTATGTCTTTTAAAGGAATAACGACGCATTTCCCTGTCGCATTGAATTCGCTGTTATCACATAATGTCCCCAACTCTATCGTTGGGAAATGTATACGCAAGGTATAAGTTTTCCCATCTTTAATATCTGAGTGTATCAATTTTATCACAATTATCCCTTCAATGTATGTCGCGTCAATTTTTAACTCGTTCCCATCATTGTCAATCAGTTGAATATCTTTGTCTTCATTAACTATTGGGTTATTTGATATTACAGGGCAACAGTAATCAGGATTTTCATCGCATGGGTCAAGCGGCTTATTGCCCGGCGTGCATTGCCTGCAATTGCCCGCTGCAATTACCGCACTCTCGTTCCCGCTCGGATCCTTTGCCGTGATGCAATATGTGTAAGTAGCATTAGTTTCTACACTATCATCTAAATAAGATAAATTCGTCCCTGACAAGTCAGAAGCAATCGCGGCGAACTGCGCCTCAGTTGTGCACACTGTTTGTTTATCATCGCAGCGATAGACGCTGTATCTGACAGGGTCTTTATCAATCACTGTCTGCCATCTGGGTGTGCAGGTGTATTGATCGTAATCAGGAGACTCAGCCTGCGGCGGTTGCGGGGGAGTTTTATCTTCCGGAATGCAG
>JBFMBQ010000037.1:0-6449 GCA_040755115.1 bacterium | reverse complement strand
ATACAGTAAATCAATAATAGTATTGTTTTAAATGCGAGTCAATGAATTGAATGTGAGGGTATGTAAGACGGGAGACGGAAATCATCTTACATCTTACTTCTCACATCTTACTGATCTTAAAGCCGATGTTTTAAATCGTGAATAATATGGATACGAGCAATACCTGCTAATCAAGTTCGTATTCTTTCCGCCAGTCGGTATCGTGTTCAAGCGGCTTCTGCTGCTTTTTATTAATAAGAAAACTGCCCATTATCAGGTAGTCCATATTTGTGCGCATGAAGCATTTGAAGGCGTCCTGCGGCGTGCACACTATCGGCTCGCCGCGCACATTGAATGAGGTGTTGATAATCATAGGGCAGCCTGTCTTCCGGTAAAATGCGTTTATCATGTCATAATACAGCGGGTGGTCGTCCCTTTTTATTGTCTGGATGCGCGCGGAAAAATCAACATGCGTTATTGCGGGCACATCCGAGCGCGCCGCTTTCAACTTATCAAACCCTGCAAGTCCTTCATCTTCCGGACTCAATGAACTGCGGTGCTCATCACGCACCTGAGCGACGAGAAGCATGTATGGACTCTCCCGGTCAAGTTCAAAATATTCGTTCACATGTTCGGCGAGCACCGTCGGCGCAAAGGGGCGGAACGATTCGCGGAACTTGATCTTCAGATTCATCACCGACTGCATCTCACGCGAGCGCGCATCGCCGATTATGCTGCGCGCACCGAGCGCGCGCGGTCCGAACTCCATCCGCCCCTGAAACCAACCGATCACATTTTGTTCCTCTATCAGGCAAGCAATTCGCTCGGGAATTTTTTCATAAGGGATTTTTTCATGAGGGATTTCGTTTTCGCGCAGGAACTGCCCAATATCATCATCGCTGAAGTCCGGTCCGAGATATGAAGCCTTCTGGTGGTCTCTTTTTTCCGGCAACTTTCGCGTGTTGTTGAGATAATGGTGCCACGCGATGAGTGCCGCGCCGAGCGCGCCGCCGGCATCGCCTGCGGCGGGCTGTATCCAGATGTCCTCAAAGGGTCCCTCGCGAAGAATCCGTCCGTTTGCCACGCAGTTGAGCGCAACGCCGCCGGCGAGACAGAGATATTTCATCCCCGTTTCTTTGTGCACATGCT
Organism: bacterium; assembly: GCA_040755115.1. Lineage (GTDB taxonomy): Bacteria > UBP15 > UBA6099 > UBA6099 > JBFMBQ01 > JBFMBQ01. The sequence goes on along the minus strand of JBFMBQ010000037.1, from coordinate 5,321 downwards.
GCGCCATTCGCATCATTATTTCTTCGGTTACGATCTGGATTGACCGCGCCATATCCATATCGCGCGGAGTCATCTTTGCCTCCGGCTTGCGAGGCGGTCCGCCGAAAAGTCTGTTGAATCGCCCGTTTGTCATCGTTAAGCCTGCGCAGTAGTTGAAATATTTCAGGTTCAGTTTGAACGAGCCGTCTTCTTTGAGGTCAATGAGTTCGTTCAGAATAAGGTCAACATATTTTGGCTCGCCGTAGGGGGCAAGCCCCATGAGTTTATATTCGCCGGAATTAACCTTGAAGCCGGTGAAATAGGTGAAGGCGGAATAGAGCAGCCCGAGCGAGTGGGGGAAATTGAGTTCGGCGAGGATTTCCACGCGGTTGTCATGTCCAACGCCGTAACTCGCGGTAGCCCATTCGCCGACGCCGTCGGCGGTGATGATGGCGGCTTCTTTGAAGGGAGATGGAAAGAATGCGCTGGCAGCATGGGACTCGTGGTGTTCGGGGAAAAGGATTTTGCCGCGGTATTTTGTTTCGCGCGCGATCACCTCAGTGAGCCATAACTTCTGTTTCAGCCACAAAGGTATCGCCATCAGAAAGGAGGAAAGCCCGGCAGGTGCGAAAGCAAGATAAGTTTCAAGAATGCGTTCAAATTTGATGAAAGGTTTATCGTAAAACGCCACATAATTAATTTCATCGGGTTTGAGGTTACTTTCTTTCAAACAGTATTGAACAGCATTGGATGGGAATCGGTGGTCGTGTTTTTTGCGGGTGAAGCGTTCCTCCTGTGCGGCGGCGATGATCTCGCCGTCTATGACGATGCAGGCAGCGCTGTCGTGATAGTATGCTGAGATGCCGAGGATGTTCATGTTTTTTTCCAACGAAGAACACGAAGAATGATTTTAGTGTGCCTTCGCGGGCAATTTAATTTTATCAATTACAGGAACAAGTTCAACCGCCAGGTATTTACCGATTTCAATCATTCCATCCTCTGTTGTGTGAAGTGAATCATAAAACCATTTGTCTCTTTCATTGAATGCCGTTAATGACCACTTCTCCAGGTCTATCAGATAAATATCATTTTCCACGGCATACGACCTGAGTGTGTCGTTATAACTTTCTACCATTTTGGCAAGAACATAGGCGTTGCTTGTAATATAAGGCAGATGCCCCATCTTCAGTGCTTTCTCAGTCGGTTTCTGACTCGTTAAAAACAGTCCTGGAAGCGTAATTAATACAGGTGTTTTTCCATTCCTTTTAATCCTCTCAACTATCTTTTCCATATCTCTAAAAAAAGTAGGATAATATACTGACGCTCTTTGTGCATCCTTATCTTTGTTATTGTAATATTTATTCTTTGAATAAAGTTCTATCGGTTCTCCATACTCACCCATTTTTAAAAATTTGCGAATCAGTTTCCTGGTTACGGAAATTGTTCTAAAATTGTTTGCAAATTGAGTTAAGTATCTTTTGTATGGTGGGTTAAGACCTGCCTCATCAAAAAACAGTGAATTCCATCCGATATAAATTGTTACTATATCAGGATCAAAACTGAGGTAATAATCAAGTCTTTTTAAGACTATTTCAGTTCCATACCCATCAATACCAACGTTTATCACATCCACCTGATAACCTGATTTGAGCAGCGTGTTCTGCATAGCCCCAGGATATGTAAAGTGCTCACCGGCAAGAGAACCAAAGGTGCAGGAATCACCGACTGTCATTATCCTGATCTTTATTTTTGGCTTTTCTATCTCTGCCCCCCTGAAACCATCCTTATTTATTCGTATCCCGGTTGTATGTTTAAGTCGTTTCTTTTTCTCTTCCAGCAATTTGACTGACAATTCTTTACCCTCGGCTCGTTTTGCCTCTATTATTTGGTCTATTGTCATCTGGAAACCCGGACGGAGAACCTAAATAGCAGAATCGTTGGGGTCAACCATTTCCCAGTCATCCAGGATAAAATCGGGAGCAGTAATCGTGGGGAAGAATGCTCTTTTTACTTTAAGAAGAATTCTTATTCCGCCCTCAATAAATACCGCTGTAAATAGAATAAGGATGAAATAAAAAATTATTTTCTTTCCTGTGGTCATCTTATTATAATTTACTTGTTTCTAAATCATATTTTAACATTTTCTTCATGCCTGTTATCATTGCGCTTTCGTAATTAAGTGAAAATGAAAAAATTTAATAAAAGTTTTTCACCATTATGTTTGTCTTGAAAACTATTTTTAAGACATAAATTATAAAAAGTGATGCAAAGATCAGATACGGAAAAGTGCTCACGAGGACATATCGGTCTTCAAGATGAATGGGGACAGTTGTGGCAAGATAGCTCAGTGGCACCGATAGAAGAAGCAAGTTCATTCGCCAGCGTTTAATAACAATAAAGAATCCGAATACCATCATACAAAAAATTATACCAGCATGATAATAAAATACAGCATACCATAAACATAGAAGCGGATGGCGTCTTAAAAATTCCAACTTTGTCATACCATATTTTTCTTTGTATGTGATATAAGAGTATTTTTTCAAGCCAACCGATAAATCAAAAAACCAAGAGCCTCCCGACATCAACACCGTTCCATTTGCGAGGCGAAATGCCACCGCCTTAAGGTAAATCAACGGATATTCTTTGATTGCACCCAACGCTTTCTTCATCAAAAAGTTATTATATTCGGGAGTGCCATAATTCCCTTTGAAACCCTCGGCAACCGCCCTTTCATAAGCGGTTCCGTCGTTTAACACCGCACCAAATGGGTTTTCCACCATACCGAGTCCTTCCCACAGCCCCTGACCAATCACAGGACGAGTCGGCATAAAAATGCCGAATAGACGATAATTTCTGTAAACCCACGGCAGCATGAAAATGACAATTATGAGTGTCATAACAGCAAATGATTTAAGAGAATTTTTCAGGTTTCCTGTGGCAAGGAATATACCCGCAGATAAAAAAACCGGCAGCAGCATTCCAGAACCGCGCATATAATACTCCAAACCGAGCAGGATGCCGACTGTTATGTATGTTGAATACGAAATCTTCCCACGGTTTTTTACGACTTCGCGAATAACGAGATACAACAATGGGATCAAGATAAATGTAACCCAGATGTCGCGAAGAGCAGCGACAGTATAACGGATTAAAGGGAGATATGTGGCATAAATAAAAGCAGTGAGTAACCCCACACCTGTTCCATAGAGGAGCGCTGCCAGTTTAAATAACAAATAGCAGCAAAACACATCCATCAAAACCTGAATAATCTGAATATAAATAAATCTCTTTTCGCCGAAAATCTTCCAGGTGAATGCCAGCAGATAGGCATATCCAGGCATATCAAAGAATGCTGGCGCAGGCTTGCCCGAAACTTTTCCCTTGAAATCCTCAAGGTCTATCAGCCTCTGTTCCTTATTAATCTGTGCGCAATATTCGGATGGATAAATAACAAGTCCTTTGCCCTCAAGTAAACTCTTTGCGAGTTCTGCCTCTCCGCATACTAAGCCAATGGCAAAATAGTCATCGTGAAATGATTTAAGATATATAAGCCTGATCGTGAGCGCGAATAACAATATACAAACCATAACGAATGTTGTTAGAGTAAATCTGCGATGATCTTTGTTAATTTTCATAGGATTAACAAACTGCAAATGTTCATTTTAGGAAATTTTAATCTTATAGTAAACATGTAACAATCTTTAATCGTTGTTTTTCTGCAAAGCAGTGCATAAAATATGGGCGTGGAAATTCGGGATGACTGCATATATTACCGCGGCGACCGCCCTTGCCGATACAACCGCCTCTGCGATGGATGCGAAGACTACGCGCCTGCACCGCACCGCATACTGATAATCAAGACCGCTGCCGCAGGCGATGTCCTGCGCACCACTTCCATCCTCCCCGCCCTGAAAAAAAAGTATCCCGAGCATTTCATCACCTGGCTCACAGCCGCTGATGCTGCGCCGCTGCTGAGGAATAATCCGAACATCAATAAAATAATCACGATGAATCCGCTCGTGCATCCCACACTGATGTGCATGACCTTTAACCTTATAATATGTCTTGACAAAGAGAAAGAAGTCTGCTCGCTCGCTACGAGCCACCCGACGGAAGAAATCGCCGGTGTCGTTCTCTCCCCTTTCGGTGTGCCCGTGCCGGCGGACGAACGGGCGGAATATTATTTTTCACTCGGTCTGTCAGATGATCTCAAGTTCATCAAGAATAAAAAAACCTACCACGAACTCATAGCGGAAGTGGCAGGACTTGAATACTGTGGAGAGAAGCCCGAACTTTATCTGACGGACAATGAGACACAATATGGGCATAAGATAGTTGAAAAGCTTGTCGGCGGGGACGGCGTAGTGCTGGGGATAAACACGGGCGCCGGCGGCAGGTTTGCGCCTAAGATGATGAAAATGGAAAAGATAGTGGAACTGGTGCGGCTGCTTCACGAGCGGCTGCCTGATGTGAAAACTCTGCTGCTGGGCGGACCGGATGAGGAGCAGAAAAACCAACAGATAGAAAAACTCACAGGCGGCGCCGCCCGCGATGCCGGCTGCCGACATCCGATTCGGCAATTTGCAGGCATTGTTGCCCAATGTCAATGTATAATAACAGGCGACACGCTTGCACTCCACATCGCAACCGCTCTCGGCGTGCCAACAATCGCTCTCTTCGGACCCACGGTGCATCAGGAAATTGACCTTTTCGGCAGAGGCGAAAAAATCCTGTCCCCCGTCGATTGCTCTCCCTGTTACCGCAGACGATGTGATGAAAAACCTTATTGCATGGATTTAATCAATATGGAAGAAATTTATGATGCTGTTTTTAAATTAGTAGGTAGTAGGTAGGGTGTTAGGTGAAAGCGACATCGTGCTGTCGCACCCCAAAAAGGCTTTGATTTTTTGCGCTGGAATCATATTTAAATTAACAATTTGTATTTTTCAATAATATGCAATCGCACAAATCAAGAACAAGGCTGATTATTATATTCAGTGTATGGGGAATAGTTTTTCTTTTAGTCATGGGCGCATTGAATGCGAATTTCCGAAAAACACAGCGCGCAATTATTGCCACGCACCTGACGGCACAACAGGAAGCAGCGCGCAGCACAGCAAAATATTCAGAATCAATCCTCAGAGATGCAGAGGATTTACTTCGTTCCGCTGCGCGTCAGGTGCACTTTGAGCCTGATGCTGCTTTGAGGGGCGGGATTCTCAAAAGCCTCTATCCGCATTTCACAAGATTCAGTGCGCTGGATTTAGTGTGGTTATCAGCCGTCAGCAACGAACACTCAGCCGCATCTTCTGCGGTTTCAGAACCGCGCAATATCCTCA
>JBFMBQ010000036.1:0-10393 GCA_040755115.1 bacterium | reverse complement strand
GATGACAGAGGAGGAATTGCATCGGGCGCTTGATCCATTTTATACCACGAAGAAGCGAAAGCGTGTCGGCTTGGGTCTGCCGATGCTGAACAGAACGGCGCAGCAGTGCGGCGGTTCACTTGAGATGCAATCTCGTCCCGGCAGCGGCACGCGGGTGAAGGCGATTTTCATGCTCAACCATATTGATTGTCCGCCGCTGGGGGACATCAATGAGACATTGCGAGTAATCGTTGCAGGTAATTCGGGGGTAGATTTTGACATAAAGTATATCGCAGATGGCGAGGTGGAATATTTTTCAACACGGAAGGAACAGGCTGTCGTTGCAGAGATACCATTGAGAAAGCCGATTATGCCTGCCAGGCAGGCCTGAAGATGCCTTGAATATAAATTGAACATTGCGAGGTGAAGAAAATGGAAACGGTAACACTGAAGATTGATGGAAAAGAAGTTACGGTTGAGAAGGGGCTAACGATACTTGAGGCGGCAAGACGGCTGAACATTCACATCCCTACGCTCTGTTATTTAAAAGATGTTCAGGCAATAGGTGCATGTCGGATGTGCCTGGTGGAAATTCAGGGGCAGCGTGCGCTTCAGGCATCGTGCGTGTTTCCAGTGGCGGAAGGACTTGTGGTGAAAACGAATTCAGCGATTGTTCGTGAGGCTCGGAGGGCGATACTGGAACTTCTGCTGTCGGATCACCGAATGGAATGCCCGACCTGCGCACGCAACCTGAGTTGTGAACTTCAGGCGCTTGCGGAGCAGTATGGTATCAGAGAAATTTCATACAAGGGCGATATGTCGCCTGTGATCGTGGACAGGTCTTCGCCGTCGCTGGTGCGCGATTCTGGCAAATGTATATTGTGCCGACGGTGTGTTGCCGTGTGTCAGGAGATACAGAAGGTTGGTGTGCTGTTTCCATCTTTGAGGGGATTTAACACAACGATTGCGCCGGCATTCAGCGATGAATTATCCGAGGTCGCTTGTGTTTACTGCGGGCAGTGTTCGCTCGCCTGCCCGGTGGGCGCTATCGTTGAAAAAGATGATATTCAGAGGGTATGGGATGCGCTTACAGACCCGAATAAATTCGTTGTTGTGCAGACTGCGCCTGCGATACGGGCTGCGATAGGTGAGGAATTCGGCTTGGAACCAGGACATGCCGTTACTGGTAAAATGACCGCCGCTCTGCGCCGCCTCGGCTTTGACAAAGTTTTTGACACCCAGTTCACCGCAGACCTTACCATCATAGAGGAGGGACACGAACTGATTAACCGTGTAAAGAATGGAGGCACACTGCCGTTGATAACTTCATGCAGCCCCGGGTGGATCAAATTTATAGAACATTTTTACCCTGATCTGCTGCCCCACTTATCCACCTGCAAATCACCGCAGCAGATGTTCGGCGCTGTTGCAAAGACCTATCTTGCAGAGAAGGTTGGGAAAAAACCCGAAGAAATGGTCGTCGTATCCATCATGCCGTGCACAGCGAAGAAGTTTGAAGCCGCTCGTCCCGAGATGGATGACAGCGGGGTTCAGGATGTAGATATTGTCCTCACCACACGGGAGGCGGCGCGCATGATAAAGCAGGCAGGGATCAACCTGTTAGAGTTGGAAGACGAGATGTTTGATGACCCACTTGGCGAATCCACCGGCGCTGGAACAATTTTTGCTGCCACTGGTGGCGTGATGGAGGCGGCGCTGCGCACAGTGTATGAAGTAGTAACGAAGGGCACGCTGCCGTCACTTGATTTTGAGAGCGTTAGAGGAATGGAAGGCGTAAAGGCAGCAACGGTGCAGGCAGGTGATTTGCCTGTGAAGGTTGCAGTAGCACACGGGCTTGGGAACGCGAGGAAAGTCATGGATGAGATACAAGTCGGAAAAGCGGATTACCACTTCATTGAAATTATGTGTTGTCCTGGCGGATGTCTCGGCGGCGGCGGGCAGCCGATACCAACAAACTGGGAAATACGTAATCTGCGGGCAAAGGCGGTCTATGAAGAGGACAGGCGGCTGTCTATCAGGAAATCGCACGAAAACCCGTTCATCAAGAAAATTTACGAGGAGTTCCTCGTTGAGCCGCTCGGTGAAAAATCACATCATCTATTGCACACGCACTACACAAAAAGAGGTGCGGCTTGATCGTGGGAGGAAATTAGGTGATTCACATGAAAAGAGAAACGAACGCAGACAAGACAGAACTCAGAAGAACGGAACTTTTAGGCTGGTATTCTGTCGGAATAGTTATAAGTTCACTGATTCCTGCTGTTCTTATTCTGGTTGGTTTAGAGCACCTTGTGTGGAGAATTCTTCTTGTTTTTCTTCTTGTGGTCGGGCTTCTTGGTTTGATGATCTGGTATCTTCGGGTAAGATATGCGATTCGCAGGTTAAGCGAACTTACATCAATTCTTGAGAAGCGGAGCGCGGAACAGGAAGTATCGTTGAAAAAACTGGAAGAACTTGAGAAGGTCAAGAAAGCATTCATGCACATGGCATCTCATCAGTTGCGCGCACCGCTTGCCGCATTGCAGAGTTGTCTGCGCGTGTTGCTTACAGGCAACATCACGGACAAGGATGACAGTCAGAAACTGCTGCACGATGCTTATGCGCGTGGTGAGGATATGATGGAACTTGTGAACGACATTCTTCTGTTTTCAGAGGCTGAATCGCTTGCGAGGCTTGATGCTGATATGCCGCTGGAGGAAGTGGAAGTGGAAGACGCGGTGCGTGAGATCGCTGATTTCTTCGCAGCACGCGCCGCTGAGAAAAATGTTGAATTTGCTATAAACATAGAGTCATCGCCTGACTCAATCCTCGTCAACAGGAAGATGTTCAATCATGTAATTCTTAACCTTGTGAGCAATGCCTTCAGGTATTCGTATCCCGACAGGAAAGTTACTATAACGCTGTCAAAAAGCAACGATGCAGTTATTTTCAGAGTGCACAATTGGGGACTGATCGTTAATGAAGAGGACAAGCAAAATTTGTTCAGGGAATTCTGGCGGGGCAAGGATGCAAGAAAATTTGTGGAGCGAGGGACAGGGTTGGGGCTTTCTATAGTAAAAAACATTGTTGATATATGGGGCGGCTGGATCGGAGTTGAAAGCGATGCCGAACACGGCACCTGCTTCACGATTGAAATTCCAAAAATCACTAAAAACGGAGGGAAGGGCAATGGCAAAGAAAAAAATACTGATAATTGAAGACGACCAAGCAATGATTGATTCACTGACAATCCTGCTTAAAAACAATTACGATGTTGACTCGGCTAAAGATGGGAATGAGGGTCTGGAAAAAATCAAGACTGTTAAACCCGACCTTATCATTCTTGATCTGCTGATGCCCGAAAGAGACGGATTTGATGTGTGCAAGAAACTGAAAACGGACGAAAAACTTAAGAAGATTCCTGTGATAGCACTCTCTTCTTTCACAGAAATGTATGGGATGAGTTTCGGGGATGAGGCAACGAAGGGTTCGCTGCCATCGGATGTCTATCTGTCAAAGCCACTGGACCCGGAAACACTTGTCCGCGAGATAAAGCAATACATCGGATGATTATCTGATGATGGTTTTGTATATAAAGATATGACGAGGAAGTGTGAAAGGAGATGAAAGAGATGATAACGCAAACAGAGAGTTTTATTGACGAAGCCCTGATTTTTGAAGTGCTTGACGAAAATATTTACCCTGACAAAAGGCGTGTTTGCGAGATCATTGAAAAAGCGCGTGAACTGAAAGGCTTGAGTCTTGAAGAGACAGCCGTGCTCCTTCAGGCTGAAGATTTCGGACTTATTGAAGAGATTTTTCATGCTGCCAGAGAAATCAAATTCGGCATTTATGGAAAGAGACTGGTTCTTTTTGCTCCGCTTTACATTACTAACGAATGCACGAACAACTGCCTTTACTGCGCGTTCCGCAGGGACAACAAAGACCTGATGCGAAAAACGCTGAGCATTGAGGAAGTTCAAGAAGAGGTCAGAATCCTTGAAGAAATGGGGCATAAGAGATTGCTGCTTGTCTATGGTGAGAGCAGCGGAATGGATTACATCGTTGATACAATAGATGCGGTATATTCCACCAGAATCGGCAACGGCGAGATCAGGAGGGTGAATGTGAACCTGGCGCCTCTTACAACCGCAGATTTTAAGGTTCTGAAATCAACGGGCATAGGGACATACCAGTGCTTTCAGGAGACATATCATCGTGAAACATACAGGAAGATGCATCCGTCGGGCAGAAAATCGGTTTTTGAGTGGCGGCTTTTTGCAGTGGATCGCGCACAGCAGGCGGGCATTGACGATGTTGCGCTGGGCGTCCTTTTCGGGTTGTTTGACTGGAAATTTGAGGTTCTCGCTCTTCTGATGCACGCCGAGCATCTTGACAGGAGTTTCGGCGTCGGTCCGCATACGATTTCGTTCCCTCGGATTGAACCTGCATTGAACTCAGATGTGGCGAACAACCCGCCCTGCCCTGTTTCCGACCGGGATTTTAAGCGGCTTGTGGCGATATTGCGGCTGGCAGTGCCTTACACCGGGATGATACTCACCACAAGGGAACCAGCCGAACTGCGCCGCGAAGTTTTTAATCTCGGCGTTTCGCAGATAAGCGCAGGTTCGCGCACACATCCGGGCGGCTACAGCGAAGTGCGCGAGCATGCCCCCGAAATGGAACAGTTCACGCTCGGCGATACCCGCCCTCTGGACGAAGTGATCCGCGACATGGCGGCGATGGGCTATATCCCAAGTTTCTGCACTGCCTGTTACCGCAGGGGCAGGACAGGCGCGGACTTCATGGCTCTTGCCAAACCGGGTCTCATTCAAAAATACTGTCTCCCCAATGCCCTCCTCACTTTCAAGGAATATCTCGTTGACTACGCTTCCGAAAACACAAGAGCCATAGGTGACAAAACGATCATAGAGCAGATCAAGGACATCCCCGGCAACGGGAGGCTTAAAGAGACTTTGTCCCGTTTGAACAGAGTAGAAAGTGGTGAGCGCGATATTTATTTCTGAGAAAATTTATGTCTGCACACAGCGAATTTCAAAAAATACTGTATAAAGCGGAAGTAGAGAACAGTCTCTCCAGAGGTGAAATCTGCGCTGTTCTTGAAACCCGAAACCCTGTAGAGATTGACAACCTTTTTAACACGGCTGACAGGATGAGGCAGAGGTGGGTGGGCGACGAGGTTCATGTAAGGGGGCTGATTGAGATTTCAAATCACTGCCGCAGGGATTGCCTTTACTGTGGGTTGCGCAAGAGCAACTTAAAACTTGAAAGATACCGCATGACAGATGATGAAATTATAGAAACCGTCCGCACCGCCGCCTCGCTCGGCGCCAGAACGATTGTAATTCAGTCGGGCGAAGACCCGCGCCTGACCTCCTCCCGTGTCGCCGGTCTCGTCGGACAGATTAAGGATGAAGTTGATGTTGCGATCACCCTCTCGCTCGGCGAATACTCACCCGGGGATTTCATCGCAATGAAAAGGGCGGGCGCAGACCGCTATCTGCTGAAACATGAAACTATTGATCGGGGACTTTATAACCGACTTCATCCTGATATGGATTATGAGAACCGAATCTGCTGCCTTGAGTGGCTCAAGGAGGCAGGATTTCAGGTCGGTGCGGGAATAATGGTCGGGTTGCCGGGTCAGACCATTGAAAGTATTGCCGATGATATTCTGTTTATGAAGTTTATGGAACTGGATATGGCGGGCATCGGTCCTTTCATTCCCCATCCTGAAACGCCTCTCTGCGGGGCTGAAGCGGGGACACTTGAGATGACGCTGAAGGTGATCGCAATCACGCGGATAATAATTCCCTGTCTTCTTATTCCTGCGACGACTGCTATTGGAACCATAGAATTTGGCGGGAGGGAATGTGCACTCAGATGCGGGGCAAATGTGATTATGCCGAATGCAACTCCACAGAAGTACAGGAAATTGTATCAAATTTATCCAAACAGGATTTGTGCAGACGATTCACCTGAAAATTGCCTGATATGTGTTGAGGGAATGATAAAATCGCTCGGACGAAATGTTGCAACGGACTTCGGACATAGTTACCAATTCAAAAAGAGCATGGCAACGATCAGAGACGGAAAAAAAGCAGGGGTATGTTGATAAGGGAGACAGAATATGGAAACAGCCCCGCGCGGCACACGAATGCACATCGCTATTTTCGGCAGACGGAACGCAGGCAAGTCAAGCCTTATCAATGCGCTGACGGATCAGGAAGTCGCCATTGTCTCCAGCGTCGCGGGAACGACCACTGACCCGGTCTTCAAGTCAATGGAAATCCTCCCCATTGGTCCCTGCGTGCTCATTGACACAGCCGGCATTGATGATGTCGGCGAACTCGGCAGCCGCCGCATAGAGCGCACTATGTGGGTGCTGCGAAAAACGGACATCGGCATCATCGTGGTTGACCCGGAGAGCGGTTTCGGCGAGTACGAACATGATCTTCTTGAAAAACTTCAGCGGTTTGAGATTCCTGCGATAGGTGTTATCAACAAGGTAGATGTCCATCCTGAAGTCGCATTATTGAAAAGAAAGATGTCGGCTTGCGGTCTCCCTGTTTTGGAAGTCAGTGCATTAAAAAAACATGGCGTTGATGAACTAAAAAAATTAATCATTGAAAATGAGCCGAAAGAATGGATTAAACACACTGTGCTCGGAGATATAATTTCTGCGGGCGATGTCGTGGTGTTGGTTGTGCCTATAGACAGTTCTGCCCCTAAGAACAGAATAATTCTACCTCAGGTTCAAGCAATAAGAGATGTTCTTGACCATAACGCAATTACTTTTGTAACGAAAGAGACAGAACTGTCGCTAACACTTCAAAAACTGAAACAAAAACCGAAAATAGTAATAACCGATTCTCAAGCGGTAAGGGAAGCGGTAAGAGCCACTCCGCCTGATGTGTTATTCACGACCTTTTCCATTCTTTTCGCAAGATATAAGGGGGACCTCAATACTCTCGTTGACGGTGCGGCGGCGATAAGAGAACTCAGACCCGGAGATTCTGTTCTTATCGCCGAAGCATGCACGCATCACACGCAGGCGGAAGATATTGGAAAAGTTAAAATCCCGCGCTGGCTTCGCCAGTTTGCCGGCGGCGACCTTAATTTCAACTGGCTGCGCGGCGGTGATTTCAGCGAAGACCTTTCACCTTACAAACTTATCGTTCACTGCGGGGCATGCATGATCAACCGCAAGGAGATGCTTTACCGTATATCCCGGTCGCAGGAAAGCGGTGTGCCCATAGTCAACTACGGCGTTCTAATTGCGTGTGTCAATGGATACCTTCACCGTGCGCTGTCGCCGTTTCCTGAATTGCAGGTGAAAGTTGATACGCACTTGAAATTGGTCCTCTGACCACCTCCCCCTTCACTTTTGCCCCCTTTTCTCCCCTTGTGCGAATAATTCAGTTGATGTAAGATACTTTACATGATGTATGGGAAATATTATTCCACGCATAGTAAAAGTGGAAATGCGACAGAACAGTTATGAATAATTCTCGCATTATAAGAAAGATTTATTTGCTGTTAATCCTGATTGGTTTATTCAGCCAGGGAATTAGGGCTGAAGATGCAAATCAGAAAGATATTCAGGTTCCTCTTATTCACAATTCATACAAAATAATGCTGATATTTGCAGAAAGAGGATTGATAAAACAATTTCCGCCATATTCTTTTAGGGGGGAGAGAATATTTACGAGGGGAGAAATGGCGATTGCTGCTGCTGAAGTGCTGGAAAGATTTAAGGAGAACATGGAATTATTCAACTATGACGATGTAATTATGCTGGAAGAGTTAGTAAATGAGTTTAATGCCGAATTGGTTATTATGAGTATTGATTGCTCGCTAATTTTGAATGAGTTGAAAAAATACAAATCAAAGGTTGAAACTGCTCAACTTCAGGGAACATATCAACAAATTGCGCCCTGGGTTTATGAAGTTTTATATAACTTTTCCATACGGGGTTTTATCGTTCAGTATCCATCTTTTTTGTTCCGCGGCAGAAAGATATTCACCCGTCTGGAGACAGCACTGGTTCTCGTTGATCTTATAGATGAACTCAGAGAGAACAGGGAGAGATTCAATCAGGATGATATAAATGACATAAAAAGGCTTGTTACAGAATTTAACCGTGAGATAAATGATATAAATTATTATTACAAAGATGTATTGGAAGATGTCGGTTTGATGAAGAAACCGGAAGAGATCAAGAGAGATGTATTTGATATTAAAGGTCGGGTAAATCCAAGAATTTATAAAAAAGAGGGCGAGGATACGGATTTCTCAAACCGTCTTGATGTGGATAGTGAATTCGGCTTTTTCACATCGTCGTTTATCAGCAGTGTTGAAGAGAAGGGCGATTCGGGGGCTTATGAGTTTGAAATGGATGTCTGGGCATTAAAATATAATGACAGTTCAAACGGTGATAATTCTGAATTTGATATAGAAGCGGGCAATGCTGTTAATATTGATTATGGCAGTGGACTTGTTGCAGGCAGTGCGAGAGTTAAAGGAATTAAACTTACTATAAAAGGCATACAGAAATATAACATTTACGGCTTCGGCGGTGAAATGACCGATGGGGAGAAATTAACCGGGATCAGATTAGAAAATGAATTAAGCGATTCGTTTATATTCGGGATCAGCGGCGTAAGGATACAAACTCCCAATGCGGGGAGCAGTGATGTAAAGGGATTGGACTTTGAGTCGGATGGCAGGAAGTTGAAACTGGCGGGCGAGTATTCTGCAAAAGATGATGGGAGGGGATTCTACTTCAATTCGCTCTATAAAATATCGCAAAGCCTTGAATTGAGAAACGATTACAGGAATTATTATAATCTGAGGTTAGAGTCAAATAATCCTCAAGTTTACAGCGGGAAATCGGGAGGCGACGAGAACGACGAAATCGGACATTTAATTGGTCTGAATTGGATAATTACGGATAATTATTCATTGTTTGCTTCACGCGATTTTTACAAAAATCATAATGATTTAGAAAAAAGTATAAATTATTTTATAAGGATAAGGACAATACTGAAGAAGAATCAACAATTAATGTTAAGTTTTGAAGACGAAAATGGAAATGACCTGAAATCAAAAAGAAAGACATTGCATTTCATACAACAGTCGCCGCGCAAATTAGTATATCAATTCAGTTTTACCAGAGATTCCGGTGCAGATAGAACGATAACGATACGAAATCAATTAAGATTCCCGCTGTTCAGAGAAGATTTAATTGCCAACTTGAGCGACATATATCGTATTACCGGCAAAGACAGCGGCAATACTATACAGATTCAGGTCAATTGGAACATTTCAGAGAAAACGAATCTATTGATAGGCTTCGCAGTTCCCGAGTCGGAAGACAGCAGTTTTAATACAAATATGAATATAAAGTTTTGATAATTTCTAATTGATTGTTGCTGGAATATTACCCTTTTATCACAATTATATTAAATTGGCAAAGTGAAAGCGAACAGGCTTCCCTTTCCGAATTCACTATTAACAGTAATATCACCGCCGTGCTTTTCAATGATATATTTTACCATTGGCAATCCAAGCCCGGTCCCCTCAATATTCGCCGTTTTTTCATTTTCTACCCTGTAGAATTTGTCAAAAACATGCTGGATGTCTTTTTCAGGGATGCCGAACCCGCTGTCAGCCACAGCGATCTTAATGTATCTGCCATTCTTCTCAGCGGATATATGCACATCCTTGTTTGTATCGCTGTATTTGATTGAGTTACTGACAAGATTAATTATTACCTGCTGAATCATATTTTTGTCTGCAAATATATCGGGAAATTCCGGCGGCATGATTTTGTGGATATTAACATTTTTACTTTCCGCTGAAGGGGCAAGGATTTCTATTGATTTATCTATTATTTCAGATATATTTACGGTTTCCTTGCTGATTTTGATTTTTCCGGACTCAATTCTGGAGAGATCCAGCATATCATTGACCAGATTTGTTAAGCGTTCTGTTTCATCTGCAATAATAGATAGATATTCTTTCTCGGTGTCTTCATTTTCCTGTCCTTCCAGAAGAAATTCTGTATAAATCTTTATTGATGATAACGGGGTTCTTAACTCATGAGATGCGATGTTGACAAATTCTGATTTCATCCTGTCAACTTCCTTTTCGTGAGTAATATCTCTGAATACCGTAACCACTCCGAGCAACTGGTTTTTCCTGCTCATAACGGTAGTTCCGATTGTTTTAAACACACGCGCCGAACCGCTTACTATATCGGGCAACGACACTTCATGAGTGAATATTTCTCCTTTCTTTTGCAGGGCTTCCTTCAGGATATTATACAGTTCCACAACATGCAGATGTTCCAAGAAATCTTTTCCGGCGACCTCCTTGATGGTTTTCCCGA
>JBFMBQ010000035.1:0-7170 GCA_040755115.1 bacterium | reverse complement strand
TGAGGCGTCTGTATTTCAAAGTGAAATGTTTTCATGATTTAGTTAATCTACAGATTTTAACTTTTTACATTCATTTGACATTTGGACTTTGTTAGAGAAATTCACTTGAAATTAATCCCCAAGTTTTTCCCTGCCTACTATCTACTATCTACTACCTGCTCTTGCGCCCTCATCCGTTTTGCTTTTTCCACAACTTCTTCAATCGGTCCTACCATATAAAAAGCCTGTTCAGGTATATCATCATACTTGCCTTCAACGATTTCCCTGAAGCCCTGAATAGTTTTTTCCAGCGGCACATACCTCCCCTGCTCTCCCGTGAACGCCTCGGCGACGAAGAACGGCTGTGAAAGAAAACGCTGCATCTTGCGTGCGCGGGAAACTGTGATCTTGTCGTCTTCGGATAATTCTTCCATACCGAGGATGTTGATAATATCCTGAAGGTCCTTGTATCGCTGAAGAATATTCTGCACATCGCGGGCGACCTTGTAGTGATCGTCTCCGACGATGCGCGGGTCAAGAATGCGCGATGTGGAATCCAGCGGGTCAACGGCGGGATAAATGCCGAGTTCGGCGATCTGACGCGAAAGCACGGTGGTGGCGTCAAGGTGAGCGAAGGCAGTTGCTGGTGCAGGGTCGGTGAGGTCGTCAGCGGGGACATATATCGCCTGAACCGAAGTGATTGAACCTTTTTTCGTTGATGTGATGCGCTCCTGAAGCGCGCCCATCTCAGTGGAAAGCGTAGGCTGGTAACCGACAGCCGACGGCATCCTGCCCAGCAGAGCGGAAACCTCCGAGCCTGCCTGCGTGAAGCGGAAGATATTGTCAATGAACAACAGCACATCCTGTCCTTCCTCGTCGCGGAAATATTCCGCCACAGTCAGCCCTGAAAGCCCCACGCGCAGGCGCGCTCCGGGCGGCTCGTTCATCTGACCGAAAACCAGAACGGTTTTATCTATGACACCTGATTCCTTCATTTCAATCCACAGGTCGTTCCCTTCGCGGGTGCGCTCGCCTACACCGGCAAAAACCGAGAATCCGCCGTGCTCGTAAGCAATGTTGCGGATGAGTTCCATAATGATGACGGTCTTACCCACCCCTGCCCCGCCGAACAGCCCGACCTTGCCGCCCTTCGCATAAGGCTCAAGCAGGTCAATAACCTTAATCCCAGTCTCAAACACTTCCCCGACGATCCCCTGCTCGTCAAATGACGGCGCAGGCCGATGAATCGGATAATATTGCTTTACATCAACAGGAGGCTTGCGATCAATTGTCTCCCCAAGAAGATTTAACAGCCTGCCGAGCGTTTCCCTTCCCACAGGCATCTTTATAGGAGCGCCGGTGTTGACAACTGTCATCCCGCGGCAAAGCCCGTCGGTTGATTTCATACTCACGCACCGCACCATGTTGTTCCCCAGATGCTGCGCTACCTCTACCGTGATCTTGCTGCCGCCTTTCGGATCGTCAACAGTCAAAGCGGTATAAATCTCGGGGAGTTCGCCGGGCGGGAACTCGGCATCAAGTGTGGGTCCGATTACCTGAACAATTTTTCCTTCAGCAGCCATTTATTTCTGCTCCTTCCATATATTATTCTGTAAGACGGCATCTCCGAATGCCGCCGATTCTATCCCGTCCTCGTTCCCGATATTCTACGGCGCGGTGCGGAGACCGCGCCCTACATCCCGTTAATCCTGTTAATCCTGTCAGTCGTTTTTATTTCAGCGCTTCTGCGCCGCCCACAACTTCCATTATCTCCTTTGTAATCGCAGCCTGCCGCGCCTTGTTATAATACAATGTCAGTGACTGCACCATCTCTTCAGCGTTGTCTGTCGCAGCGGTCATTGCCACCATCCTCTGCCCCTGCTCGCTCGCCATCGCCTCCGCGAACGCCGCCACAACCCGCGTGTGAAGATATTTCGGGAAAAACACATCCACTATCGCCTTCACACTCGGCTGGAAGATGAATTTCACCTGGCTCACCTTTTCTTCATGTTCCGGCGGCACAAGCGGCAGCAGTGGCACAACCGCGGGTCTGCTTATCGCAGCGGCAACATACCGCGAATATGCCAGCCAGACTTCATCAACATCACCGCTGAGAAAAGCCCCGCTGAAAACATCAACAACATTTTTGATTTCCCTGTATTCAATATGAAAACTCAGATTTATGAACCGTGCAGCGATATTCCAGTGCCGTCTCCGAAAATAATCAGCGCCTTTGCGCCCGATTACATACAATACAGTTTCCTTTTTTTTCTTTTCTGCAAAATCATGGACTGCACGAAACAGGTTGGTGTTGTAACTGCCGCACAGACCGCGGTCGCTGGAGATTACCAGTATGCCTATGCGCTTGACTTCCGGGCGCACCTCTGCGAGCGGATGAAGCAACTCTTCCGCCACCGTTTCCCCGAAGCGCATATACATCCTCTCAAGATGCTCCATGTAAGGGCGCACAGTGAGCACCCTGTCTTCGGCACGCTTGAGCCGCGCCGATGACACCATCTTCATCGCTTTCGTGATCTTCTGCGTGTTCTTTACCGCCTGAATCCGTCGGCGGATCTTTCGCGGATGCTCAGGAATGGCAGTTCACCCCCTATTGTTCCTTGTTCAATATTCGTCATTCCTTGTTCAATATTCTACATTCATTAAGTCAACACTTATGTACCTTGCCCCTGCATCATGCTTTCATGAATTCTTCTTTGAACTGCTGCACTGCGCGGTCAAGTTTCAACTGCACACTGTCTTCCAGTTCCTTCGTTTTTGCTGTCTCCTGCTCAATGTCCGGATATTTGTCTTCAAGGAACTTGTAAAATTCCTTTTCAAACTGTTTTAGCCTCTCGGTCGGAATATTATCAAGATAACCTTTGATTCCCGCATAAATAATAATCACCTGTTTAGCGAGCGGGAGCGGCTCATATTGGTTTTGTTTGAGTATCTCCACCATCTTTTCGCCGCGGGTGAGTTGAGCGACGGTGGCTTTATCAAGGTCGGAGCCGAACTTGGCGAAGGACTCAAGTTCGCGGTATTGAGCAAGATCAAGGCGGAGGCGTCCTGCCACCTTTTTCATCGCCTTCGTCTGCGCCTTGCCGCCGACACGCGATACCGACAGCCCGACATTGATCGCCGGGCGCACACCGCTGTAGAAAAGATCGGTCTCAAGGTAAATCTGCCCGTCCGTGATTGAAATAACATTCGTAGGAATATAAGCGGAAATATCGCCCGCCTGCGTTTCAATGACCGGCAATGCAGTGAGCGACCCGCCGCCGAGTTCGTCGTTGAGTTTCACGGCGCGCTCAAGCAGCCGCGAGTGCAGATAGAAGATGTCGCCCGGAAAAGCCTCGCGCCCCGGCGGACGGCGCAGAAGTAACGATAATTGCCTGTAGGAAACCGCATGCTTGGACAGATCATCGTAAGCGACCATCACATGCTTGCCCTGATGCATGAAGTGCTCGCCCATCGTGCAGCCCGAATAAGGCGCTATATATTGCAGCGGCGACGGTTCCATCGCAGTAGCCGACACCACTATCGTGTATTCCATTGCCTTGTGTTTGTTCAGCGTGTCCACCACGCTCGCCACGGTTGATGCCTTCTGCCCGATGGCGACATAGATGCAGATGACATCCGTGTCGCGCTGGTTTATTATGGTGTCAACGATGAGCGCAGTCTTGCCCGTCTGGCGGTCGCCGATGATCAATTCACGCTGACCGCGCCCGATGGGGATCATTGAGTCAATCGCCTTCAAGCCCGTCTGTAGCGGCTGGTTTACAGGAAGCCGCTCAACCACGCCCGGCGCCTTTATCTCAATTTCCCTGTAGGCATCTGTTACAATCGGTCCTTTCTCATCAATAGGCTGACCGAGTGCATTCACCACCCTGCCCAAAAGGGCATCACCGACAGGCACCGAGGTAATCCGCCCCGTCCGCTTGACGATGTCGCCTTCCTTGATGTGCAGGTCGGAACCCAGCAGAACAGCCCCTACATTATCTTCCTCAAGATTAAGCACCATCCCCATCACGCCGCCGGGAAATTCCAAAAGTTCGCCCGCCATCGCTTTTTCCAGTCCATATAACCTTGCGATGCCATCGCCAACCTGTAGCACCGTTCCCACATCTGCCATCTCTACTTTGGCGCTGTATTTCTCAAGTTGTTCCTTCAATATAGAACTGACCTCTTCCGGTCGCAGACTCATTATTTGGTCCTCCTTATCGGGCTTGATAAATCAAGCCCCTACAAAATCAATGCACTTTTATGGACAGAAGATGTTCCCTCGCCTGCTGAAGTGTGTGGCTCAGACTGCCATCCATAACAAGATCGCCGACCTTCACCCGTATCCCGCCTATCAATTCAGGCGACTTCACTTCCTCTATCGTTATCTGTTTGCCCGTTATGCTTGAAAGCATCTTGCGCAAACTATCTCGCTGCACATCATCAAGCGGAAACGGCGTAAATACCTGCGCTTCAGCCCTGCCCTCATATTCCATCACCAGTTGCCGATACTTTTCCCATATATACGGCAGATAAACCTCGCGCTTTTTTTCCACCACAAGAAAAAGAAACTCAAGCAGCACGCCGGAGACCTTGTCCTTGAATGCGTTCTCCACCACACGCTTTTTATCTGCCGCGCCTATAGTGGGGTGATACAAAAAATTCCTGAAATCTTTTGAAGTATTGATAGTATCAAGAAACGCAGGAAACTCATCGGTAACGGTCTTCATCACTTTCATACCGAAAGCCGCATCAAAAAGCGCCCTCGCATATCTTGACGCCACAACCCTGTGTATCACGCCCTGCCTCCAGGTTCCATCTGACCGATTTCATCAACGAACTTATTGACGAGGTCGTCGTGTGCGCTGCGGGTAACCTCACGGTGCAGCACCTTTTCCGCCATCTCGTAAGCCATACGAACGGTGAAATCACGAAGTTCCACCCGCGCCTTCTTCACTTCCTCCCTGATCGTGTTCATCGCCTTCTCCCGCTCTTTCGCCGCCTCCTTACGCGACTCTTCTATGATCTCGGCGCCCATCTCCTGCCCCTTCTTCATCGCCGCCGCAAGCCGCTTCTGCCCCTCCTCGTCAATGCGGGCGATGCGGGATTCGTAATCCGCCTTTAAATCTTCCTGTTTCTTCCTTATTTCCTCAGCAGTGTCGTAAATCCCCTTCACCTCTTTCTCCCGTTGCTCCATCAGCGAAAGTATCGGCTTCCAGAGAAACTTGCGAAGAACAACAAACAGAATGATAAAACCTATAATCTGAATGATTATTTGTTTGTCATGGATCTCTAACGGCAATGTTAATCCGAAAAAAGTTGCTGGTTCCATCATTTACCTCTTTTCTTCGCGCCTACATTTGCATTAGTGGAGTTTGATCAAGATCGCTGTCTTGAAACGGCTACCTCTTATGTAAAAGTCTGTTCATCCAATTTTTCCCATGAGAATGAACACAGTAACGAGCGCGTAGATGGTCAATGCTTCTATCAGTGCGCAGCCTATGATCATGGCGGTTTGAATCTTGCCGCTCGCCTCAGGCTGTCTGCCGATTGCCTCCATCGCTGCGCTTACGGCACGACCGAGTCCAAGTCCTGAACCAACGGCTGCAATCCCCACTCCCAGTGGAAGTGCTAATCCGAGTAATGCTGCTGGTTCCATTATCTGCCTCCTTTCTCTTACACAAAAATTTATATTTTATTTCACCTTAACACCTGTTTTAAGAATTTGTGTCACAAGCGGGTCTTCTTTATTAAAATCTTCGGAGCGATACGGCATTGGTTCTATACGATTGTCAATTTTTCTGCGATATGGAATAATTTTGATTGCGTCCTCAAAGCGATCTCCTGTGAAATCATCGGATATTACCGCAAGGTCTATATCACTAAATTCATTGAAAGTCTTCTTTGCATACGAGCCATAAATATATGCCTTTTTTACATTTATATTATGTTTTCTTAATTCATTTAAATATCGTTTAGCATGCTTTACGGCAATACTTACATATTTTTTCTTATCCATTCATAGAACTCCTTTATTTTCTTAATGTGTTTTTCCGTGTATTCTTTCGTACACTTCTTATAAAAGGATAATTTTTCATCAGGGTATCTGACCGCTATATTAAAACGATTGACAATTTCCAGTAATTCAAGTTGTTCCTCAGTCAACTCCAAATCACTTTTTTCAGCAATTATTACAAGATTGTGACCATATGGATGTTCTTTTCGTTTATGTTTTACATAATAGGCTTTCAAAACCTTTTCTAAAACAAGGTGAGCGATAAAAAGCGCCCAATGATAATCTTTCGATCTAAACAAGTGTTCAACAGTCTCCCAGTCCATCTCGGCAGATTTTAACCAGTATTCCTCTGTTACCATTTCTTTTTTCATTCTTTATCCTTCAACCTCACCCTTATCCTCAACCTGTTCTTTTTCTTAATAGTGTTCCTCATGCGCCGTGAACTGCGCAAGATAAACCGTGCTCAAAATCGTAAAAATGAACGCCTGAAGGATGCTAAAGAGAAGAGCAAGCGGAAAAAACAGTGCTTGCACTGGAAGAGGAAGCACCGCAGGAAGGGCAGCGGCGGTAAGTATCACAAGAGCAGCGATCACCACATCTTCACCTGTTATATTGCCGAAAAGTCGGAGGGAAAGACTTCCAGGTTTCACGGCAAACTCTTCTAATAGGTGTATCGGCACCATGAGTATGTTCATCCACCATGGGGTTACAGTGAAATGTTTCAAATAACCTTTTAGCCCATAACTTCGTATGCCGTGATATTGAACAGTAAACAAAACAACGACAGCAAGTGAAAGTGGGACATTGTAGTTAAGCGCGATAGGCGATTTCATAAATGGTATCAGCCCCATGAAATTCATAGTAATAATATAGATAAAAATTGTGCCAATAAAAGGTGTAAAACCCCTGCCCTTCGGTCCGATGACACCCTGCGCAAGATCATCTATAAACTTTACATACATCTCAAGTAAACATTGAAAGCCAGTAGGTATTTTGCGATACCGGTGGGCGGCGATAATAACTACTATTGCAAGCATTAAAATTACAATGAATGAAAACAAAGTATCCATCATGCGGTGATAGTAAATCTTTTCAAAAACACCGCCAAAGTTATCTTTGAGAATTATAAGGAAATTTGTAAGTTCAGGAACCGCATGCTCGGCGTGTTCCACCCC
>JBFMBQ010000034.1:0-6054 GCA_040755115.1 bacterium | reverse complement strand
CGCCCGACACCTGGCGGGCATAAACTTTTAAGGCATCAAGTATGCTCATGCTGTCGGATGTAAGTGAATTAGGGAACTCTGTGCTGACGGCATCCCATATTTCAGTGAAGGTAATCTTGCCTCTTTGATTCAATTTTCTATAAACAGTTTGTTCAACTCTTTCGCTCAACGGTATCTCGCTCAATCGGGGGACGATAGAGGTATCTTTGAACCACCACAATTTACCGACGGCGCCGCCGATTTTTGTCGGCAGGAGAATAAATTCTTTGTTAAGGTGATTTTTTAGAACCGTAACAACATCAAGACCTGTCGGGAGGCTTGGGAAGAAACCATTTTTTGCGAGAATCGGGTCTATGTAGTTTATGATGTTCGTGTAAGGTGTCGGTTCAGCCCTTTCTGCGAGGAGTGCAATGGTTGAATCAACCACGATCTTTTCAAATCTCACTTCATCAACTTTTTCCTGGAGAGATAATTTAGATTTCATTTTTGGTTTATGGAATCTTAAATAGAAATCGCCCTGCGCGGAGCCGAAAGGTTGAAGCAGGGATTTTGCGGATGGGCGGGCAAGTTCCTGATGGTGTATTTTGTGGAATTCAAGACCAGCGAAGACGCCGGCGCGGATCGTAGCGTTGCGAACCTTGAATGTCGGGTTGTGGAAGGTCAGGGTGAGGTAATGTTTTGGTTTTAATACCTTGAACATTCCTCTGAAACTTTCTGAGAGGAGTGAATTATAAACGCCGAAGTCTTTGTGCTGCCTTTCATTTCGGATAATTTCATCTGACGAGATTTTCTTAATATAATCGCGGTTCATCTTCAGCCAGGAGACCCACATATATGAAAGTTCACCGAACTGGATTGAGGCATCGTAGGGTGGGTCTGTGAAGATATAATCAACTGTTCCATTAGGCATTTTTTTCATCAAATCAATGCATGAACCAGTGTGAATATAAATATCAGCCTTGCCTGAAAGGACTCGTTCAAGTGAAGAACTTATTTTGATGCCCTTTAAGAACTTGTTGGATTCTGCCTTGGCTTTCATAAGTCCTTGTGGTCCGTTGATCGCACTGTCAAATTTATTCCAGACATTAGATTCCATAAATCTCGGAGTATACCAATAACTTTGCTGGTTCCAACCTACGCCGCTGAAAGGACGATAACCCGGTCTTCCCTCAGCCAATAAACGGCTGCACAAATGACTCATGGAAGAAAAACCTATTTTAAGAAGATCTCTGAGATTCCTGTCAGGTTCTTTTTCTATGGTTTTCATCAATAATGCAAGTGCTCTGAGGTTGCGTTTAGTGAAAAGTTCATCAACAGAATCGTATTGTTGTTTTTCCTTAAATGGCATACCATCATGGTAGTAAAGTCTATTTGTAGGATACCAGTCTCTAATTTTCTTTTTCTCTATTTCACCAAGTAAGTCTCTATCATATTCGGTTAATTTACATTTCTTCTCCCGCCTGTCTCCGCAGTGCGGGCATGATTGATAGCGGATTTCCATGCATTTACCTTCTCTCCAGATTGCGCAGTCAAAAACAATCTCTTTACCGCAGTTTCTGCATTCTGTTAAATAAAGGCTCTCTATCTTTTTTCTGGTTTTTTCCTCAACGCGCTGAAATGCCTCGTATAATTCATTTTCTTTTACAGGCTTTATCGTCAGTCGGATTATCTCCGTTGCTATGGGATTCAGGTCGCAGACGATAGCCCGCCTGTTGTTTTTTAATGCTTCTATGGCGGTAATACCGCTGCCTGCGAATGGGTCAAAGACGATACCGCCCTTCGGGCAATAAGTTTTTATGTATTCAGAAACCACATTCCAGGTCTTCCGCGACCAGTATTTATGCCACACATACATTGATGTGTGAGCAAGCGGAGGGATTTGACGGTCAATGTGTCCCTCAGGATCTATTTCTTTAATGGAAGAATCCGATCCGTTTTCTAATTTCAATGTATCACGCATCCATCATAAGAATTCTGTATAATCTGTTCACTATTCCGTAAGCGGCTGCTATTCTTACCGCTTTTACATCGCCTAATCCTTCTATTTCAGTAATATCGGACATGTCTTTTCCCCAGAAACCGTCAAGTGATTTGAATTTTTTCAACAACTCCTCAGCAAGGTCTTCGGGTGATTTATCTTTATATCCACTCCCGATGAGGACGGCGAGCAGTTCCGCATCGGATAAATCCGGCAACACCAAGGTAATTTTTTTTGTCGGATAAATATGTTCCGTGCCTTTTCTTGTTATGAGCCTCTTTACAATTTCATAAGGGGCGGTGATCCTTTTGATTTTACTCTTTTTCAATCCCTTTATTTTTGACAGATCGGCAGGCGTTTTCCCTAAAAGACCATACAACGAATAATAGGTATCAAACAATTCTTTTGCAATATCAGCCGCTGTCCTGTCTTTATATCCCGTTCCAATCAGAATTGTAACAAGTTCTTCGGCGGTTAATTCCTGGGAACCGAGTTCAATTAACTTTCCGCCTGGATGCTTCCAATCATTCATTAAATTTTCCTGATGAATGATTATTCAAATTTTCCCATTATCTTGCGCAGATTCTCCTGTGCGGTGATAACATTCTCCTGTTCCTGAAAGAGCCTGTCCTGGTCAACGAAGAAGGTATTGCGGTAGGAATCAAGTTGAAACTCGGCGACCTTGCCGTGTTCGCGCAGGATGCGTGTGATTTCAAGTCTGCGCTTTGAGATTTTCACGGTTTCGCCCTGAAGTTTCAGCCGCTCAAGCGCTTCAAGGTATTCCTGATAAGCCTGTCGGGCGGCGAGTTCAATCTGTTCTTCCTGGTCTGCCAGTTGTGCTTTCAACTGGCGCAGGTTCGCCAGTTCCTGCGCTCGGATGCCTTTGCGCTCGGTGCCCTTGTGCATCGGGTAAATCAGTGAAAAACCGATGTTGAAATGGTTCTCCGAGCCTGAATAACCGACTGTTGGTGAGGGGAGATTCAGATATTGCTCAAGCCCGAGGTCAACGCCGTAGGTGCCGCCGCTCTGGCTGAGCGAAAATCCGAGTGCGGTGCGGCGGTTTTCAATGCCGATTCTGCCGGTGAGCGTGGGGCGATAATTCCAGGCGACCTCGTCAAGTTCCCTCTGCTGCTCCTTGACCTGCCCGCTGAGGTAAGCAATCTGGTAACTGTAGTCTTTGGCTGTTCTGACGATTTCGGCGAGTGTGTAACTGAAGGGCTGGATTTCACCTGCAAAAGATATATGCGCTGCGGTTGAAGATATTCCCATATACTGGAGTAGTTGCATTTTCAGATTAATCAGGTCTGTGGTCAGCGTGTTGATGCGCAGTTTTTCGTTGAGGACATCAAGTTCGGCGGTGAGGACATCGATGCGCGGGACATCCTGCGCCACTTCAAAGCGTTTCTGTAGTTTTGCGTATTTGTCTTCATATTCGGCGAGCAGCGATTGTCTGGTTTTGATCTGCTCCTGTTTTAACAATATGAGGAAGAATGATTTTCTCACTTCGGAGACGACATCGCGGCGCGTCTGCTCGTAATTGTAGAGGGCGAGGCGGAGATTACTGCGGACGGTAACTGCCGAGGAGGCGTCGGCGCCGAATTCCCACAATCGGCGCGACAGGCGCATTGAGAATTCGTTGTCGGTGGTCGGAATTTCCGGAACTGCGCTGCCTCCGAGCAGCGTTAACACGCAGTTGAAATCAATGCAGGTGTTGACATCGCCGCCGGCGAGTATGCAAGCGTAATCAATACATTGCGAAATGTCAACGCCGCCGATTTCCTGACCGCCTGTGCGCTTCGGACTTCGACCACGTGGCGATTCCACTCTCCTTAAAAATTGCGATATGTCAATGCCATACTGCGCCGCAAGTTGTGCAATTTCGTCGGTGCTCATGCCGGCAATGCTCTCAATGTCCGCAGGTGCAGCCGTGCCGAGACCGAAGCCTGTTATATCTGCCGCACCGGCAGATGAGATGGGGGGCGGATTCAGAACGGGATAATAAGTTTTAAGCATGCTCCCCTTGTTCCGCCCGAACTCGCCTGCGAATTCAAGGTGCGTGCGGAAGCGCGCAAGGTCTACCAGTTTCTGCCCGTCTATATTTTCCAGACCCGCCCATTTCTCCATCAACTTTTTGTTCGCCGTCAATGTTGCTTTAATGCAATCGTCAAGCGTGTATTGCACGGGTTCAGGAAATGCCTCGTCAAGTTGCTTGATCAGGTCGTCAATGTTTGAACTGTAAACAACCTGCGCGGTGATAAAAATAAAAAGTAGAGTGATTATCAGATTGATAGTGCAAGGTGAAAAGTGCAAAGTGCAAGAGAATTGCCTTCGGCGGGAATGCGCCGCAGGCGCATAGGTCTGTGTAATCTGCGTAATCTGCGTCAAAGTATTTATTTCTTTTGTATATTTTACCGCCTGCTCAGGCGGACGGTGAACACTGCGATGCCGATCACTGCCACGATAAGAACGGAGATAAGGAGGATGTTGCCGAGGAGGTTCGTTCTCCCCGAAACCTGTAACCTCAGATTTTTCTGCTCGGTCTGCACGGTTGTGCCCTCATGTTCTGTCTCCGCCTGCGCCTTGATCTCATAAGCGCCTACTTCCGCATTCGGCGGCGGCACCACTGTTACATCAACCCTCACTTCTTCGCGCGGTTTTATCTCCGTTATCGTTTTTGGACTATATTCAACTCTCCACTCGGTCTGCTTCTCGGTTTTGAAGCGCACATTGTTCAATACCACGCTCCCTGTGTTTTTCAATTTCATCTTCGGATTGATCGTTTCACCGACCTTGACTTCGTAGTAGAGCGTGGCGAAAGATATTTCCATTTTGCCGACGCCGCGTGGTATGAGTTCAAGTCCCTCGTATCCAACTTTGAGGTTCTCAAGTTCCTCCGCTGATATTTCGCTGTTTGTGCGGCGCTTTTGTTCGCGGATTGCTGCGATGGCATCGTCATCGCCCACCAGCGCAAAGAAGCGGATGGAGCGGTTCAGATCGCTGTCTGGAATAGTGTCGGGGACGAATATTTTCAGAACAAGGGGGCGTTTTGATACACCCTGCAAGAACTTCACGCGCGATATCTGCGTTCCCTTGTCGGTGAATTTGTATTGGTATCGCTCTGGAAGATTCATCACCTCAAGCGTAAAGGTTTTTTCATCTTCCGCCAATCGTTCAAGGTCAAGGTCGTAGTTGACCCAGTTGCCGAGTTCACCCTCCTGCGCAAACTGCATTGAGATGACGCGCACAATGTCTTCGCCGGAGCGTTTCTCAAGGTAGATGTTCTGCGTTTCCTGCTGATTCTGGTACTGAAGGACAAGCGTAACCTCGTCGGCGTCTGCCTTGAGTTTGAAGTGGAGCGTGGTTTCAGCGCCCAGCGGGAGAGAAGGGACTTTGATCTCATAAGGTTCGCCGATGACGGTGGCGCCGGATTTAACGGAGACGAAGAGGTCTTCTATCGTAAGGAGATCGGTGAGATTTTCTTTTTTGATTCCTGCTTCTGGTATGCCATCGCCGAGACCGAGTTTAGCGAGGCGCAAATCCGAGGTGTTTTTCAATGTTACCGCCATCATGCGGTTTCCGTCGGCATCAATGTACTGGTATGCGGACATCGTGGAGAGGTGCGTTGCGTCCTGAAGAAATGCGAGTGCGGTTTTTGCAAGGGTTATGCGCGCCATCTCAAGCCGCCTTTCGGCGTCCTTGAACCGCGTCTCAGCCTCGGTTACTTCCTTGCCTGTAACGACATCCTCTTTGTAGAGCGATTGCATATCATCAAGTTCTTTTTTGTATTTGTTGTAGAGGTCGTCGGTCGTGC
Organism: bacterium; assembly: GCA_040755115.1. Classification (GTDB taxonomy): domain Bacteria; phylum UBP15; class UBA6099; order UBA6099; family JBFMBQ01; genus JBFMBQ01. The sequence continues at coordinate 265 of JBFMBQ010000034.1, read as the reverse complement.
GCAAGGTAACCATTGCCTCTTCAAGCGAGAGTAATTTAAGCCTCGTTTCCTTGCTGACTGGCGCCTGTCTTGCGGAAGAAGGGAGAGGAAGCGGCAACTTGCCTTTCTCAGCGGCAAAAGTAATCATAGAAACACATAACATGAAGGCAACGAACAAAAAAGTAAATTGTGAATTGTGAATTGTGAATTGTGAATTGTGTTTATTCGTAGTTCGTAGTTCGTAGTTCGTAGTTCGGGATTCGATGTGTCGTGAATCCTGTATTCT
>JBFMBQ010000033.1:0-3318 GCA_040755115.1 bacterium | reverse complement strand
AAGGGAGAAACATAATGCCCGTTATAAGGCTGTGCAAAGCGCTCGTCGCTTTCGCTGACGGTTCGTTCCTCTTTGTGGAACTTTCTAAAAAAGTAGAGCCGAAGGATAATGTTCTTTTCTGTTCCAGCATCCTCGGACTGCCGGAAGGCGTCCCTTCTGACCGTCCGAACATCGCCGCCTCAATCAATCGCCTCGCCACGGCAGGGACAAGTCTTGAGATTTTAATCCCGTTGACGCGAATCAACGGCATCAGCATCATTGAAGAATACATACGCAAGGAAATTGCGAGCGATGTTGAGGAACTGTGGGTGGATAACAAAAAGTAAGATGTGAGATGTAAGATGTGAGATGATTTTTTTCGTCTCTCGTCTCACATCTCCCGTCTCACCGTAATACGAATCCAAAATCATAATGCCAAACATCAATTCATTCAATAAGGACTGGGACATCATAGTAGTGGGCACAGGCGCTGGCGGCGCAACTGTCGCACGCGAAATGGCGCGCCGCGACCGAAGCGTCCTCATGCTGGAAAAAGGCGCAAATAACAAATGGATTGGCAGCCACCTTCCCGCGCTTTTCTTCGTGGATAAGGGCGGTTTCCTTTACTCAAAAGAAGGAATCAACATCATCCGTGCCATAACCACGGGCGGTTCTACTCTCGTCTTCACCGGCACCGCTGCCCGCCCGCCCGCATGGCTTGCCGAAAAATACAACATTGACATCTCCGCCGAAGTGGAAGACACCGAGAAGGAACTACGCATACAACCCCTTCCCGAACACTTAATTGGCAAATCAAGTTTTCGTGTGATGGAAGCGGCGAATGAACTCGGCTTCCGATGGGAATTCCTTCCGAAATTCATTGACCCTGAAAAATGTATCCCTCACTGTTCAAAGTGCATCATCGGGTGTCGGCGCGGAGCGAAGTGGACGGCGCGGGAATACATCAAAGAAGCCGTGCAGAAAGGCGCGGTTCTGAAAACCCGAACTGATGTGCGCGAGGTGATAGTGGATGGCGGAGTGGCAGTTGGGGTTCGGGCACATTCAGGGGGCAGTGCTGTGGAATATCGTGGAAAAACTGTTGTTGTTTCGGCGGGTGGACTCGGCACGCCACCGATCCTTCAACGCACCGGCATCGGCGAGGCGGGGCGGGAATTCTTCTGCGACCCCGCAATACTTACTTACGGAAGAATTAAAGGACGCGGCACGAACTACGCCGTTCCGATGACTGTGGGAAGTTACGAATTCTACGACTCCGACGGCATAATGCTCTCCCACCTGATTGATACGCGCATCACTTTCCTTCAGCAGATGTTCGTAAAGGGATTCTCGCATCTCCCGAAATGGTTGTTCTATGATAATACCCTCGGCATTATGACGAAAGCCAAAGACGACATCAAAGGGCAGGTGAACCTTGACGGCACCTTCTCAAAGCCGTTGACGAACACCGATATTGCAAAACTTGACAAAGGCGCCGCTGTTGCCAAAAAGATACTGACAGCCGCTGGCGTTGACTCCAACACAATTTTCTCAACCGCTGTGCGCGGCACACACCCCGGCGGCACGGCACGCATCGGCAGAGTCGTCAATTCCGACCTTCAGACTGAAATCAAAAATCTCTATGTCTGCGATGCAAGCGTTTTCCCGGAATCGCCTGATCGCCCGATGGTTCTGATGATCATAGGGATGGCGAAAAGGCTTGCGAAAAAATTGAGTCAGAATTAAATAGGATATTGAAAAAGGCATGGAACCACAGATGAACACGGATAGACACAGATTTTTTCTGCGAATTTCCAAGAATTTCTTTGCGCGCTCTGCGCCTCTGCGCGAAATCTTCAGTTTTTCAACAGCCTGTAAAATCCTGAATTTATGAAGTATTCAATCGTTGTTCATTTTCTCATCGCTTTTTCTATGCTTGTATCAAGCGTCTCTGTGTTATTCAGCGCTGACAGCGAAAAGACTTTATCGGCGGATGAAATCGTGGATAAGGTCATTTCCACTTATAGGGAACTGGACAGTTACGAATACATGAATTTTGATAGAGGATATGACACTTTCACCAAAAAGCAGCAGAAGAACATAGGTGATATGTATTCAACAGTCGCCGAACGGCTCAGAACCGCCGCGCCGGAAGTGGAAAAAGAACCGCGCATCGTTGAGGGAACTCATCTGATAAAATTCAAAAAACCGTATCTTTTGCAGATGAAACTTATAAAATCCGATTATGTCCCTTCTATCGTATACGGCACAGTAGTAACCTATCGCCCCGACAAAAATCCCGATGTGTGGTGGGCGAAGGTGAGGTTTCTGCCGTCCTTCAAACGCTCGGTCGCAAATGATGACGCCGGCGGCTTCTTCAGCAAGAATTGGATGCTGCCGGTGTTAAACCTTGATGTGTATCGTGAACTGGGAACTATGAAATTGAACGGCATAAAATCCTTTGAAGGCGTAAAATGCTATATCCTTGATTTTGAGTTCAATTTCAGTGGTGATAAAAAAATTGAGATAAAGAAACCGGATTACCGCCGCTGGGGCGTCCCGAAGGAAATAGAAAAATTTATAAACGACGACCTTTTGCGGATAAAGGAAATAAAACCTTCATCCATCCGATACTGGATTGATGCAGAGCGATTCCTGATACTGAAAACCGAGCAATTCGTGAACAAAAAATTCCTTGATATGTCCGAATACAGAGAAATAAAATTGAATCATTTAAGCAAGAAAGATTTTTAGCAGGTGTAGGGGTGCGCTCTCCTGTGCGCGCCTGCTTTTTTATTCAAAAATCGCTAAATTTAGTATCTTATAACTTGACTTCCGCGCAAAATGACAAGAAATATTTTAACCGCGGAGACACAGAGGACGCAGAGGAAAACACAGAGAAATTTTTTGCGCCGAAGGCGCAAATATATATGACCATCTGTGTCCATCTTATCCGTGTTTATCTGTGTTTATCTGTGGTTCAATTTTATTCTTAGGTTAATGCTTTCTCATTAGTTTTCTCATTTTCATTGAATTCGCATGACATATAGCGACGGCAAGCGCATCGGCGGCATCTACCGGGCGCGGCGTTTCGCGCAAGCCTAACAGCGCGCGTGTCATATACTGAATCTGTGATTTTGCCGCCCTGCCGTAGCCCACTACCGCCTGCTTAACCTCAAGCGGGGAATATTCCGAAACCGGCACATCGTAAAACGACGCGCAGAGTATCAAAACGCCGCGAACCTGTCCCACCTGAAAAACCGCCTTCGGGTTCTTCGCGAAAAACAGCGTCTCAAGCGCGCAGGCATCGGGACGATGCTCATCAAATATAACTTCAAACTT
>JBFMBQ010000032.1:0-8139 GCA_040755115.1 bacterium | reverse complement strand
TCCTGTATCTTATAACTTTCTTTACCCCGATTCCGGGCTATATTATGATGCTCACAGTCGGGCTGTTCTTCTTCCCGAAATATTATTTTTATCTCCTGCCGCTTCTCATACTGCTCATCCTGCACGGATGGGATGTGCCCGGCAGGGCAACTCTGCGAAAAGTCGTTTACGCAATACTTACCCTGATTTCCTGCTTCTCTACTGTCCAATACTATATCGGTGTCAGGGCGGATGAAGACAACGCGTCAGTCATAAGTTACATTGAAGATAATATGCTTAAAGGAGACATTGTCCTTGTGAATCCTCCCTACCTGTCGCTGCTGTTTGACTTTTATGCCCCTGAAACAATCTACGCACATGGCATCCCCGAAAACTACATACAGACAACACCATATACCGGCATCAGAAAGATCACAGAAGGCGACATTGTTCATCTTGAAACGCTTCTTAACAAATATCAGCGTGCGTGGGTATTCTACGGTCTTGGCACACATACACGGGTTGATCCCGAAGCAAAGATGGAAAAATGGCTGAAGGAGCGATACCGTCTCGCGGAAACTCGCAATTTCATCATCGCCCCATTCAAAGGAAGGGATGGGATTCTATATTTATTTGAGATTCAAAATAGTAGGTAGCAGACAGGGTATTGAAGGGTCTGGAATATTTGATGGGAGTTTAAGGTGGCAACAGTGCAGCCTGTAACATCCGTGCGGTCTATTCCCCCAGGCGCAACAAGATACGCCGTGCGCACCAGCCAGAAAGTCCTGCCACCGAAAACACCGCGCGTTCGGACGATGCCGCAGCGCCCGCCAGCCGCACCTCAAACACGACGAGTGCCAACATTAATCGGCAACCGCGTTGATCTTAAAATTTGAAATATCAGACCGGATTAACATATAACTACCTATACAAAATACCGCTGTCCAGAGGGATATAGGATGTCGCCGCCCGCTTCAGGTCTTCAGCAGTATTGCTCGGAAATGATACAACCTCTGTAACAACTCCCCTCGCCTTTAGCATGTGAATAAGGTCAACGAAATCGCCGTCGCCTGAAATCAGAACGATCACATCAAGCCTGTCCGCCATCGCAATCGTATCTATTGCGATCCCCATGTCCCAGTCGCCCTTCGCAGTACCGTCGGGGCGCACCCTCAATTCCTTCGCTTTAATCTCAAAGCCTATCTGCGTGAGAATATTGATGAAACTCGTCTGATCAATATCCGGTGTCTTCACGATGTAGGCGATGGCACGGATTAACTGTCGTCCGTCTGTTGCGAGTTCAAGTAATTTAGAAAAATCAACTTTTGATTGATACTGGTATTTTGCCGAATAAAAAAGGTTCTGCACATCAACAAACACGCCGACGCGCTGGGGCGAAATGATGCCCTTAGTCCGGCGCACAGGTGGTGTTTTCCGCATTGTCGCTTTCTCCGCTGACTCCTTTGTATGTTTCATATTATTTCCTCTCCCATATTTTATCGTAAGATTTTAGAAGTGAGATGTGAGATGATAAATCATCTCACACACAGCATTTTCAGAATAACGCAACCGGTAAACAATGAATAATCCAAGAACGAATCATTTTGCACTTTTCAATTTGCATTTAAATAATCACAATGCCTGACAGTCTGAAACCTGCTTTCATATTTCCTGTCTGCTTTTAATTGCCTGCGTAAGAGTGGCGCCGTCAATGTAATTGAGGTCGGCGCCGGCTGGAATGCCCCGCGCCGGGCGCGTCAGACGCACTCCGAGCGGCTTGAGCAGTTTCGCTATATACATCGCAGTCGCCTCGCCCTCCACGCTCGGATCAGTCGCTATCAGCACCTCAACCACCTTATCGCGCTTCACACGCCTTACAAGTTCATTAATGCGCAGCCGTTCCGGACCGACCCCGCTCACAGGCGACAGCGCACCGCCGAGCACATGATAAACTCCCGCGTGTCCGCGGCTCAACTCTATCGCCTCAACATCCTCCGGCTCCTCAACGACACATATAAACTGCTTGTCCCGTCTCTCATCTGCGCAGATGCGGCAGGGGTCAACATCGGTAAAATTGTAGCACTGGGGGCACAGGCGGATCGCCTTCCGCGCCCCCGCAATCGCACGCGCAATATCTCTCACCTCCTCGTAAGGCAGATTTAACATATACACAGCCATCCGATACGCCGACTTCGGTCCAATGCCCGGCAGCCGCTTAAAGGCTGCTATCATATCTGTCATTGCTTTTGGAAACATAAATATGATCCACGAATTACACGAATTTGCACGAATTTCTACTTCCACGGCATTTTCAAACCCGGTATATTCGGCAGCGGAAGCCCTGAGGCAAGACCACCCATCTTTTCCGCCGAGTATTCCTCCGCTTTCTTCAGTGCGTCCTTCACGGCGAAAAGCACCAGGTCTTCCAGCAGCGTAACATCGTCCGGGTCAATTGCAGTCGGGTCAATTTTCACTTCAAGGACATCCTTCTGTCCGTTCACCTTCACCTTGACTTTTCCGCTCGGGTCTTCGCCTGTGATTTCGGCGTTTTCAAGTTCCGTCTGGATTCGGCTCATCTCGTCCTGCATCTTCTTCAGAAGCCCGCCCATTTTTGACATGTCAAAACTCATGATGCACCGCCTTTTTGTAAAAACTCATAGATTTTTTCAATATCACCAACATTCTCATATATCTTCTTTTTCGGCTTTAGTTCTTTTACATCATAATAGAAGATCATGTCCTGTATTAAATCCTCTAATAAATTTATTGCGAATAAAGCAAATCTTGTTTCATCCAATGGGCTAATTTTTATTGATGATTTGTAGGAACCGTCTTCATTATAGAAATTCTTAATTTTCTCAAGCAACTCATTAAGTTTTGTAATTAATTGAGTAAGTTCGTTTGGCTTTAATTCAATCTTTGAATAGAGAAAATCCATACAGTAAACAATTCTGGATATATCTTCTAACAAAATACTATCATTAACATAACTTAAAAGATAAATAAGCCATAGGTTAGCGTTTTGTGGAATTTTATTTATGTTGTCTAAAATAAAACAAACTTTAAAGAAACCATCTAAATCCTGTGGGATAATTTTTAAGATTTTGTTCTCATCAATCACACTTTGAAGGAGATATGATAGTTTCTCTTTATTTATATCAATCAGGTCATGTTGAAAATTCAGAAATAAATTCTTTATATCTATTTTTGCACATAGTGTTTTTAAAGTCTTGTCAGATTCTAACAATCCTTCAAATTTATCTTTTGGACACCTGAAAGCGTAACTTCTCCATGCATCAACCATTCCATATTCACCATTTTTAATAACCCATTCGGGCTTTAATACTGCATATTTTAATAATGGCTTATGAATATATATAAAAAATTTATTTTCTATAGGTTGTCGCTTGCCACCTTTCATTTTTGCGACTTTTGATACCTTGAAATCGTAGAATTTTAAATTTGCTTTTTCAGCATATTGTAATTCAAGCTCAATTTCATCATTATCTATCTGTGCGATAAAGTCTGACTCTCTTGAAACCCCACCCTTTCTTAAAAACCATAAAAATTTGTCCCCGCCAGATTTATAAACCTTAACCTGCTTTTTTGAGTACAAATATTTTACTTTACTTTCTATCCACTCCAGAACCTCTAATTCAGCGATTGCTTTCTTCTTCATATCTTTACGATATTCTAAATACGTACGAGATTTTCTATCACTGGATTGGGCATATATGGTCTTTCCGTCTAACTTTAAATTTGTCTCCTACATAAATAATCTTTGTTGATAATTTTTTAGATGTTTTATTGCATCCAAAGCAATTTCAGGATTGATTTCGTAGCCGATTCCATTTCGCCTTAAATCTGCCGCCGCTGTCAATGTCGTTCCCGAACCTAAAAACGGATCAAGAACGATTTCTCCGATATAACTGAAAGCCTTGATTAGTCGGTATGGAAGTTCATAAGGGAAAGGGGCGACATGATTTCGTCTATCACCACTGGGTTGTGGTTTCATTTCCCACACATCACTCTTTTTTACTGATACCCAAAATTCTCTGTCCAGTTTTGATCGTTCCTTCTGTTCTTTTGTTAGATGTCCGTATTTATTAAATCCTTTTTTTTCAGGTTTGTTAAACTCTAAAATAAACTCGTGCATGTGGTTTATTAGTATTCCACCTGGGTATGGATATGTTCCAAAATGTGCCCTTACTGCATTCGTCTTGTGCCAGACAATATCTCGTTTAAATACAAATCCTATTTTTTCACACAAATCCACAGTCCTTCCACACAGATTTAAGGTTCTGAACCCTTCTTTTTCCCTTATGGGCAAATTCATTATGTTTATAAAAACTTTCCTGCCTGGCTGCAAAACACGAAATGTTTCCTTCCATACCTCACCAATTTTGTCAAACCATTCATCTATCTCGTGGATGTTCCCCAGATCAAACTCAATTTGTTCCCTTGAATACATTTTCGCATTAAAATAAGGTGGTGATGTTATCATTAAATGCACTGACTCACTTGGAATATCATCCATCTTCATTGAATTTTTAACAATCACCTTCTGCACTGTGTCATTTATCTTTATTTCATTTATTGTTTTAATGCTTTGAAATTTTAATTTTTTTATTTTAGAAAAATCAGAATGCTCATGTTTTTTGAGTTCTTTTATATCAAACCGCATCTGACCGCTTGCTGCTATCTCCGCGTCTATTACTTTTTCCCTTACCAAATTGTGCAGAACAGCAACTGATGTATCTAAATATTTAGCAGCCTCAACTGCTGATAAATAACTTCTTGCTCTGTAATCTTCTCTTGCCTCTTTAATCTTACGCATCATATTTCCTCGCTCCCAGGAAACGCCTCCTGGAGCATGTCCAACAATGAAGTTGATTCTTTTGTCCGCGCAAGCGGCTGCGCCGCAGGCGCCCGCCCCTCAACCGTTAGTGTCTTGACGATCCTCGCCTTCAGCCGCAGCCGCCTGCCGAAATATTTCTCCAGCATTTCCTCTACCTTCTGCGTGTTGCCCTGCTCCTGCAACTGCTCTTTGTTGAACTGCTGCGTGCTGTCGTAAGCCACAACAAACGTGTCGTTCTCAAGTTCATACGGCGTGCTCGTCAGCAGAATGAATGATGTCGGCAGATACTTCTTCTTCATCTCCTGAATAAAGGCATTCCAGTGAAGTTTTACCTTCTCTATGGTAAGTTCCCCTTCAAGTTCCGGCAGCGCCTCGGCTGGTTTATACCGCCGCTTATCTTCCGCTACTGTCGCTCTGCGCGCACCGCTTCCCCTGACAATTTCCTCCGCGCCCTCAGTTTCCTCGGCGCCCGAATCATAATGCCTCTCCCCACAACCTGCCCCCGCCATATCCAGCAATTTAATAATCATTACTTCAACGGCGATGCGCGGATAAGTTTCCCAGCGGATGCGATCCTCCACGCGCCCGATCTCGTCCATCATCTTCGCTACAAGAGATGCGCTCATCTTCCCCGCCTGCCGTTCAATAGAAGATTTATCCTTCGTCTCACCGCGAACGGCTGTTTCCTGCTTTATTCCCGCATGCATAAAGTAAATATCGCGCAGATGCTCAAGCAGAAGTTGCAGGAAGCGCGCTGCGCTCTTGCCCTCGTTGAAGAACTGTTCCAGCAACTCAAAGCATCTGCCTGCGCCGGCGCTGAGGAGCGCGTCAACAAACTCCACTATTTCATTGCTTTCTATCATTCCGAGAACATCGTGAACATGCCGCAGGGTTACATCGCCGCCGGAATAGGAGACCAACTGGTCAAGGACGCTTATTGCGTCGCGCAGCGAGCCGTCGGCGGTTGCGACTATCGTATCCATCGCATCGTTATCAACCTTAAATTTCTCTTTCTTCGCAATTTTCTCAAGATGTTCCCGTATGACTGTCGGCGGGATGCGCCTGAATTCAAATCCCTGGCAGCGCGAAAGGATGGTCTGTGGCAGTTTATGCCGTTCTGTGGTCGCAAGGATGAAGATCACATGCGGGGGCGGCTCTTCAAGGGTCTTCAGAAGCGCATTGAACGCCTCGCGGGTGAGCATGTGAGACTCGTCAATGATATAGACCTTGTAGCGTCCTTGAACCGGCGGCACACGCACTTTTTCGCGCAGGTCGCGGATGTCATCAATACCGCGATTGGAGGCGGCGTCAATTTCAACGACATCAAAAAGCGTGTCTTTGGCGATAGCGATGCAGTTTGCGCATTGATTGCACGGCGCGGGGGTGGGACCGTTCTCGCAGTTCAGTGCTTTGGCAAAAATGCGCGCCGTGCTCGTCTTGCCCGTGCCCCTTGGACCCGAAAACAGATATGCATGTGCAATTCGTCCAGCGCTGATGGTATTCTTCAGCGTCGTGGTGATATGCCCCTGCCCGACTATCTCTTCAAAGTTCTGCGAACGATACTTGCGGTAAAGTGAAATGTAGCCCATTTTTAATCCTTTTTAACCTGTAAATCTGTCTAATTTAATAAAAAAAGACCGTGCACCATTCCTTGATTAACACTTCCACCGCGTTACTGCGGCAGTTAGCTCAGATTAGGTATCACCGCGGCACAGAGACTAACGCTGCTTACCGCTGCTACCTTCCGGTCCTGACGGGGTTCACAGCCGTCCCTTGCGCGGGTCCCAGTCCTCAACACCACTTGCCACAGTCTGACCGACGGAAGGTAACCTCAAAATGGAATTCAACCCCGCTGTAGCGGATTGCGGGTTCAGGGTGCCGCTACCTCCCCGTCTAGCACGGTCTCATTTACTAACCAGTAACAGCCACAACCAAAGCAGAAGTTAAGTAACAAGATATTAATTGAACAATCCCCCTGCCCCGTTTGATTATATTACATCTGACCGATTGTTTTCAACCAAAAAAACAGGGAACATGAACAAAGTCAAAATGAAGAGCCAAATAAAAATACTTTTAAGTTTTGAATTTTAAGTTTTGAGTTCTTATCTGATGACTGAGGACTGGAGGCTGAAAACCAATGAATTATTCTTGTTCTTCACCTGAAAGTGCTGGCGGTGCGGCAAGCCCATCGTAAATAGCCTGGAGCAGCGGCACGGCGATCAGGGGGATCGCGGTTGCCTGGCTCATTACCGCCTCGTTCGTTTTTGTCTTGATCTGCACCTTGCTGAAATCCGCTATTTCCTTCGCCATATCTGCGTCAAGGATGCGTGATTTTGCCGCTGTGATGTTTATATATTCAACCTGAATATCGTCCAGCGCCTTCTGTAAACGACCCACAATGATTCCAACACTTGCACGCGCATCGTTTACCTGACTGATCTTATCGTCAATGTTTGTTATCTGATCCTGTGCGAAGCCGACATAAGTTGAAAGAAGATTCCAGTCAAGGGCTGGGTCCCACTTATCAGGAATATCCTCAAAAAGCGATGACATAGCCATAACTTGAACATTAATTTTATTTTCATCTCCCGAATTCGGACCGACTTGCAGGTCTTCGCCTACCGGCAGATGTTCTTGAGGCGGTGTGGCGCTCAATATCGGTTTATTATTCCATTTAATATGAGGGTCTTTGTATATTTTATTGCCTAATAAGTCAAGATTGTAATCCTTGAAAAATTTTTCCAACAGGTCTTTCAGCTCATAAAACTCATTATACAGTTCCACAGATGACGAGGCTGTATCCACAGGCGCCGGCGATGGCGCCGTTGTAAGTGTCGCCTCGTTAGCAAGACGCACCGAAATATCCCGCATCCTGAAAAGGATATTATGTGTAACACCGAATACCCCATCAACATAATTCAGCATATCAATGCCTTCCTGAACATTCTGGATATTCGTGAAAAGCCCGCGTGTGCGCGCTGTCATTATTGAACCTGTGGTTATTCCAATACCGGAAGGATCGTCTGCTGAACGGTTCACCTTCAGACCGGTTGCCAGTGTCTCAATTTTTTTGTTAAATTCAATCGCGTTCAGTCTCGTCTGATTGAGCACAGACAAAGCAGTAACATTAGTACCAGCGGAGATCATTTAATATCCCTCCCCTCATACTGCAATAATATGCAATAGACAACCAAATGTTATTCTACGCCCTATTTGTTATATCGGTAAAAATATTAAAAACTTTAGAGATTTAAAAAATAATTTTTGACATAGGCTGATATAATGTTTCAACATACTAAGTT
>JBFMBQ010000031.1:0-6236 GCA_040755115.1 bacterium | reverse complement strand
GCAAAAACTGTGGCTGTAATATCTTTCCCAAACGGCACGAGCCGCGTCTCCCACCCCATCTGGACATCCTCTTCCTTCAGTTGTTCCGCCATGTTTTTGCCGTCAGTATCGTGGGACATGAAGATATAGAGATTCTTCTCCTGCAATTCGCGGGCGATTTTGACGGCGATTTCGTTCGTCGGCGCTGCGCCTACGATGGCGGCAAAACCCGGCGCCGTGCCGTCAACGAACTCAAGCCCCCGCTCGCGCATTATCACATCGTTCGCTGCGCCGAGCCACAGGTTATCGTCCGTTGGATTCACAGTTTTTGTATATGGGCAAGTGTTTTCGCCGACATATTTAATCCCTTCTATGATCTCATCTGCGAAAAGAGTCGCCATACCCGCATCAAGTGTCTCGCCCAGAAACGGCAGCCAGTGGTTCTCATCAGGCACCGGCGGCAGGAGTTCATCTATGATCTTTATGATCTTGTCCATATCGGAGAGCGTCTCTACCTTCTCCCCGGTCATCGCATAGATCACAGGCAGATAGTAACCCGTATTCGGAAACTCCACCTTCGCATTTGCGCCGTGGCTTTCCTTCGCCTTGTCAAGTTCTTTCTTCGCGCGCTCCGCCAGTTTGTGCGCCCCCTTTATCGCCCTTGTTGCTATGTATAGTGACATATCTTGCCTCCTCTTCTTTGTAGTTCGTAGTTCGGGATTCGGGGTTCGGATTCATTTTTAATGTTTCTCCCGAGTCCCGATCTACTAATCCCGATCTTCGGTTTTATATCTCCAGTTTTCTTCTCATCTCCATATCGTAAAGCACTCTCTCCTTCTCCTTGTGAATTCCGAGTGCCTCGCGCTTCTTTGAGATATGATCAATTATCGCCGCCGCAGTCTCACCCGCCGTCTTCTTCACCGCCCACTTGCCCTTGACCACTGTCTCAAGTTCGTTGTAGAGATAATCACTCAATTCAGGACTTCCTGAAACCGGCAGTCTCGGACTGAAGACCGTGTAAACGCCCGATGCAACGAAATACATTCCGATAGCGATTGCCTTCTCGTGCATCCAGTCAGGGCAGGCGCCTGCGGCAGGCAGATCGCTTATGTCAGTGCCCAGTCCGCCCTCGTGCACCATGTGAGTGGCAGCGATGAGTATGCGGCTGTTATCAACGCAAGAGCCCACATGGAGCACAGGGGGAATGCCGATCGCCTCGCATACCTCCGCCAGACCAGCGCCCGCGTGTTCCCTCGCCGCCTCCGGCAGCATCAGTCCCTCTCGCGCTAATATATGCGCTGCACAACCTGTCATAAGCACAAGAACATTGTTCGCTATCAATTCCTTCACAAGGTCAATCTGGATGTGCTCATTGCCCAATGACGGAGTGTCGCACCCCACGACACCGGCAACACCATGTATGCGTCCATTGATGATATTGTCATTTAGTGGACGGTATGAACTTCGGAACCGCCCGCCCTGCATATAGTTCACATATTCATGACTGAACCCGGCGATCAGTTCAACCGGCTTGGAAGGAATTTGCACCGTCTTCCCCCGTTTCGGAAAGTTATCTATTGCACGCCGCACGATCTTTTCTGCGGTCTCAAGCGGCTTCTCCTCATCAAATTCTATATGCTGCGCACCAGGAATTCTTGCCTTTCGGGATGTGGTTACTATCTCGGTATGGAAACAGGATGCAATATCTGGAAGGCTCTGCATAATGCACTGCACATCCACCACCATTACTTCCACTGCACCGGTTATTATCGCCAACTCCTGCTGCGTGAAACTGCCGAGCAGCGGTATGCCATGCCTGATAAGGACTTCATTTGCCGTGCAGCAGATTCCAGCCACATTTATTCCCTTCGCACCCTTTGATTTTGCATATTCAAGAAGTTCCTTGTTTCTTGAGGCTAAGACTATCATCTCCGACAGCAGTGGTTCGTGTCCGTGAACAATTACATTTACTTCATCATCTTTCAGGACGCACAGGTTTGAACTGCTGCGCACCGGGCGGGGGGTTGCGAACATTATGTCCTGTAGTTCGGTTGCAACCATTGAACCGCCCCAGCCGTCCGCAAGAGATGTGCGCATTGAGGCGTTTATTATGCTGCGGTAGTCCTGATCCGTTCCCGTTGTGGTTCGGTGCATCAGTTCAACAACCTCAATATCAACGCCGCGCGGATATATTTTCTGGTCGCGCCAGATCGCCTGCCTTGTTTCGGGCGCCCGCCGAGCCATTACAATCTCGCCTTCCTGCCGCCCGAATTCTTCAAGCGCCTTCTTGCCAACTTCTTCGGCGATCTGGTTCTTGCCTTTGCCGTTCGTCTCCACGCCATAAACCTCTGCGAGTGCATACAGTTTTATTACATCCTTTATTTCGTATCCGGGGATTTCCCCTCGTGCTGCCTTGATAAATACCTTGGCAACTTCTCGCCCGTGGTCAGAATGCGCAGAACTGCCGGCGGCGACCATACGCGCAAAATGCCGCGCCGCTATCGTTGAACCCGTCGCACCGCATACACCTACCACATCAGGCTTTTTTAGACTGAGCCGGCAGGTGCCCATATTGCAGAACCGACAGCACAAGCCCTCATCGCCAAACGGGCAGCCCTTCTGATCCGCCCTGCGGTCAAAGGCAGTCCTGATATTCGCAGCCTTGCCGCATTCTATCAATTGCTGTGTAACTGAGCACACCATGCAATCCGAACAATCTGATGACATATCTATGTCCTCCTATTCATTGTAGGGCGTGATTTATCGCGCCCACAGTTCTGGGTTTGATAAATCAAACCCCTGCTATCCTGCCAAAATTCCATCTATTTTATAAAGAGCCTCTTTCAATTCTTCAAGTATAGAAGTTGAGGCATCGGTTATCTTTCCGCGCGCCAGTTTTTCGTCGTAAGGGAGAAATCCTAAAACCTCCAGCGGTGAGTTGCTGATGATGAATTTTTTCTGCTCTTCGGTAGTAATCTTGTTGCCGATCACCGCCGCATTTTTTATCTTCAAGTCTGCCGCCAGGTTCTTTATGCGGTTCAGTGTCTGAACGCTCTGCGGCGTCGGCTCGGTTACGATGATCAGCATATTCACTCCCATCGCTGTGCCGCGCCCGAGATGCTCTATCCCGGCGGGCAGGTCAACCAGCACCACCTCATCGCGCTCCAGCATAAGGTGAGTCAGAAGTGTTCTGACGAAAACATTCTCCGGGCACGCACACCCGCCGCCGCCCTTATAAATCGTCCCCATGTGAATTAATCTTATCCCGTCGTGAATCACCGACAGCGAATCCGGTATGTCATCCACGCGCGGATTCATCTTGAAGAACATGCCGGCGGAAGTCTCGGTCGTCTCCGTGCGCTCGTGAATCAGTTCCTTCAATTCGGTAATCGGCGTAATCTTATCAGGCTGCGGAAACCCGAGCGTAAGCGCAAGGTTCGCATCCGGGTCTGCGTCAACGACCAGCACCTTGCGCCCGCCCCGCGCATATATCTTGCTGATGAGCGCCGCTATTGTGGTCTTGCCGCTGCCACCCTTGCCCGAAAACGCAAGTTTCATCATAGGATTATTTCTCGGCGTTCTTTTAGTTGAACTTTGCGCTCTTTGCGTGAACAAAATGGTGGTTTCACGCAGAGAACGCAAAGAAGACACAAAGTGCGCTAAGTAGTATTAGAACAATCCCGTCACTTTCCCCGTCTTCACATCAACATCAACTCTGCGGTAGGCGGGGTCTGATGCAGTCCCTGGCATCAGTTTAATGTCCCCGGCGACAGGCACAAGAAATTTTGCGCCCGCGAAGGTGAGTATATCTCTGATGTGCAGCGTCCAGCCGCGCGGGCGACCTTTAATTGCTGGATCATGACTCAAACTGAGGTGCGTCTTGACCATACAGGTTGCAAAACTTTGCATTTCCTTGTTTTCTTCCATCCGTTTCGCCTTCGCAAGCGCCTCCGCCGAATAGGATACGCCGTCTGCGCCGTAAACCTCTTTTGCGACAAGTTCAATACGCTTGCGCAGGGGCACCTTGTCCTCGTAAAGGAACTTGAATTTTACTTTGTCATTGCAAGCGTCAATTACCGCATCGGCAAGTTCAAGTGCGCCCTCGCCGCCCTTGAGCCAGTGGTTGGAAACCGCAACCCGTGCGCCTGACTCTTCAACTCTTTTACGAAGCAATTTAATCTCGGCAGGTGTGTCCGTATGGAAACTATTGATGCACACTACAGGGCTGATGCCCGACTTTTTCACGGTCTCAATGTGCTGGAAAAGATTGTCAACGCCCTTATCAAGTAATTCAAGGTTCTCAGTTGTATATATCTTATCCAGCGGTCTGCCCGGCGCCACCTTGGGCCCGCCGCCGTGCATCTTGAGTGCACGAATCGTGGCTGTGATAACCGAACAATTCGGGATCAATCCGCTGAATCTGCATTTTATGTTCCAGAATTTCTCAAAACCAATATCCGCGCCGAACCCGCTCTCGGTTACATGATAGTCACCGAGTTTCAGCCCGATCTGATCGGCAACGATTGACGACTGCCCGACAGCGATGTTGGCGAACGGACCGGCGTGCACGAACACCGGCTGACCCTCCAGCGTCTGGAGAAGATTGGGATTCATAGCCTTGACCAGCCAGGCGGTCATTGCGCCCGCAACATCCAGGTCGGTCGTGGTAACAGGGTTGCCGCTTTTATCGTAGGCAACGATGATTCTGCCTATGCGCTCTCTGAGGTCTTTCAAACTTGTAAAGACCGATAGTATCGCCATAAGTTCGGAACTCACTGAAATGGCGAAGCCCGATCTCATCATAAAACCGTCCATCGGTCCTCCGATGCCGATAATGATGTCGCGCAGTGCCTGAGCGCAGAAATCCATTATCCATTTCATCTCAACATTGCGCGGATCAATATTCAGCCTCTTAAGCCCTTTCGCTGTTAGAGTGGCATCATCATAATTGAATTCGTGCTGAAGGCGCGAGGTAACGGCGACCATAGCGAGGTTGTGCGCATTCGTTACGCAGTCAATGTCGCCGGTAAGTCCGAGCGAGAACGGCGTCAGCGGTATGCACTGCGAAAGCCCGCCGCCTGCGGCGCTGCCTTTTATATTAAATGTAGGTCCCCCGGACGGCTGCCGTATCGCGCCGCATACATTCTTGCCGCGTTTGGCAAGCCCGGGCACCAGTCCCATCGTCGTTGTGGTCTTTCCTTCCCCGAGCGGCGTCGGCGTGATGGCAGTAACCTCAATGTATTTGCCATTGGATTTCTTGGCAAGCCTTTTCAGGACTGCGGTGAAATCCACCTTGCCGATATAGTGTCCCATCGGGAGCAGTTCTTCTTCTTTCAATCCCATTTTGTTGGCAAGTTTGAAAACTGTCGGCATGTGCTTTTCTACTTCCGCCGCAACTTCCCAGTCCTGCAACTTCCTCGGATCTAAATCTGTGATCTTCATACTGTTCCCCCTTTTTTATTTATCTTAAATTTATTTTTTTGCACGAATTCCGCGAATTTTCACGGCAAGAATTTTAACATCCAAGTTCTTCTTTGCGTTCTTCATTTTTCCTTCGCGCACTTTGCGTGAACCATTTCCGCCCGAAGGGCGTTGATCCCGTTCATCCTGTTAATCCTGTCCAACATTTAATTCAAAACTCAAAATTGCTTTTTAATCAGTCCTATTGCCTCTTCCCTTGTTGCCCTGTTCGTGCGAAAAATCCCCTGCACAGATGAGGTTACGGTAAGTGCCCCAGGCTCGCGCACGCCGCGCATGGACATGCAAAGATGCTCCGCCTCAATGATGACGAGCACACCTTTGGGGCGCAGAGCATCCATAAGAGTTGAGGCTATTTCCTGTGTGAGCCGTTCCTGAACCTGAAGGCGCCGTGCAAAGGCTTGAACGACACGAGCAAGTTTGCTCAGTCCTGTTACGCGCCCGCTCTCAGGGATGTATGCTACATGTGCTTTGCCGACAAATGGCAGTAAGTGATGTTCGCAGATGGAATAAAGCGGTATATCCTTTACAATGACCATTTCGTCATAGTTCTTGGCGGTGAAAACTTTTATATGCTTTTTGGGGTCTTCCCTGATGCCGCTGAAGATTTCTTCATACATCTTTGCCACGCGCTGGGGTGTCTCTATAAGTTCCTTCCTGTCAGGGTGTGCATCTATCTCCTGAAGTATGATGCGGATGGCTTTTTCTATTTTGCTGCGGTTCATCTGCGGTTCATTGTATCGTTAAGAAGTTAAATGGCATGAACGGCTCAAGCGGTT
>JBFMBQ010000030.1:0-6546 GCA_040755115.1 bacterium | reverse complement strand
GAAGAATCGCCGCTAAATCAGCCGTAAGATACGCGGTAGAGAATCCTGCTGCACCGAAAGTTGATATGGCGCAGGTAGAAAAACTCAAGGAAAGAATCCTCAAGCCACTTGAAACCTTTGAGAAAAACAAAGCGGCTTCCTCCGATCCGAACATCAATCCAGCCTACATCAAGCCCAAGATGTATATGTTCCGACTCCAGAAGATAATGGATGAATACGGTGGAGGAGTTACATCTCAGTTCACCACGAACAAGCATCTGCTTGAGAGGGGACTTGATTTGATTGCAATGCTCAAAGAGGATTCAGAAAACCTTGCTGCTGAAGACCTCCATGAACTGATGAGATGCTGGGAGAATGTGCAGAGAACATGGCAGGCAGAGGCACACCTGCGCTCAATCCTCTTCCGCGAGGAGACGAGGTGGCCCGGTTACTACTTCAGGTCAGATTATCCAAAAATGGATGAGCAAAACTGGAAGCACTTCGTGAACTGCCAATGGGATCCAAAAACAGGCGAATGGACAATGTCCAAGAAGCCCATTATTTCAATAATTTAAGTGTAAATTGGTTTTAATTTGTCTCCGGGCGCCTGAAAGATGGCGCCTGGAGATTGTATTTTCATTATAATTATGAGTGATAATGAAGCGCTGAAATGCCCGCATTGCAATAGCAAAATGAATAGATGGGAAACGCCCCCAGGTTCCTCATGGGGCGGTGAGTTTCACTATGTATGCTTTAATGATGACTGTTCCTATTATGTCCGCGGCTGGAAATGGATGATGGATAAATATCAGGTTCGCGCTTCCTATCGCCATCGCTACGACCCGGCAACAGGCAAGTCAAGCCCCATCCCCGTCTGGTCGGAAACCGCACTGAAAAACAATATTATCAAGGACGGTTCAGAAGAAAATGACTGAAATTGATGCCTGCAAGGAAACGATCTTGAAAGAATATCCAAGATACACTCTTGAGGACGCCTTCAGTTTCCGCTGCCATAAAGGGGCGGCATGTTTTACTGAATGCTGCGGTGATGTCAATATAGTTCTGACGCCTTACGACATCATCCGGATGAAAAACAAATTGAACATTACATCTGAAGAATTTTTATCAAAATATACGGTCTCTCCTTTCAATAAAGAGCAGAGATTGCCTGTGATAATATTGAAGATGTCCGATGATGAAAACAAGCGTTGCTGCTTCGTTAGCGATGAAGGATGCACTATCTATGAAGACCGCCCCTGGGCATGCCGCATGTATCCATTGGGATTGGCATCGCCGAAAGATGATGATCAGGCAAACGAAGAGTTTTACTTTATTGTAAAAGAAGACACCTGTTTCGGTTTCAACGAAGACATGGAATGGACGATAAGGGAATGGGTGAAAGATCAGGGAATTGACATCTATAACAAGATGGGAGCACTTTTTAAGGAGATAACACTTCACGAATATTTCCAGCGCGGCGGAAATCTCCTGCCCGAAAAAATGGAAATGTTCTATATGGTGAGTTATAACCTTGATAAATTTAAAATTTTTCTTTTTGAGAGCAGTTTTTTCAGGCGGTTTGAAGTTGAAGACGAAATGATGGAAAAGATCAAATCGGATGAAATTGAACTTATGAAGTTCGGATTTAACTGGTTGAGGTTCTGCCTTTTCGGCGAGAAAACGATGATTGTGAAGGAAGAAGAGGCAGAAGCCATAAAAGGCAAAACTTCCAGTTAAATATTTTTGCGCCAGATGAAATACAAAACATCAAGATCGCAGGAGATGTCATGACAACGGAAACGGGAAAAGAAAACGGGAAAATACTCGTTGTCGGAGGCGGGATTAGCGGGCTGACGATTGCTGTTGAAGCCGCAGAAGTCGGCTGTGAGGTGGTGATCGTGGAGAAAAACCCGTATCTCGGTGGCAGGGTCGCCCAGATGAACCAGTATTTTCCGAAACTGTGCCCGCCATACTGCGGGCTTGAAATAAATTTCAAAAGGATCAGGAACAACGGTAACATCAGGTTTCACACACTTTGCGAGATTGAAAAAGTTTCAGGTCAAGCGGGGAATTACGATGTAACCGTCAGGATGAAACCGCGATATGTCAACGAAAAATGCACCGCCTGCGGTGAATGTGTTGCGGTGTGCCCTGTTGAGCGGGAAAACGAATTTAACTATGGGATGGATAAGACGAAGGCGATTTACTGTCCGCATGAGATGGCAGCGCCCATGAGATATGTGATAGACGACACAGTATGCAAAGGCACGAGTTGCGCTAAATGTGCGGAGGTCTGCAAATACGGTGCGATTGATCTGGAGATGAAACCGAAGGAGATGAACCTGAAGGCAAGTGCGATTGTTTTTGCCACAGGCTGGAAGCCTTATGATGCCGCAAAGATAGACAATCTGTGTTTTGGAAAATACCAGAATATTCTGACCAATGTTATGGTGGAAAGACTGGCTGCACAGAACGGTCCGACTGGCGGCAGGCTCATCCGCCCGTCCGATGGCAAGGAAATCAAAAGCGTTGCCTTTGTTCAGTGCGCCGGCTCAAGAGACGAGAACCACCTGCCCTACTGCTCAACTGTGTGCTGCTCGGCTTCGTTGAAGCAAACAACTTTCTTCAGAGAGCAGTATCCTGATTCAAAAATTTACATTTTCTACATAGATGTGCGCACACCGGGCAGACTTGAGGACTTTTTTACAAAGGTAAAAGACGACGAAAATGTTACGCTCATTAAAGGTAAAGTGGCAAAGATAACAGAAGATGCGGCGACAAAAGACCTCACCGTTGAGGCTGAAGATACCATGACAGGGCAGAAGGTCAAGGTGAAGGTTGAACTTGTCGTGCTTGCCACAGGGATGGTTCCGAACGATATGCCTGCGCTGCCCGCTGAAATGTCTATAGATGAAGACGGTTTTATTTTCAGCGACCCCGCAAAATCGGGTATTTATGCCACAGGCTGCGCTAAAAAACCGATTGATGTCGCTGTTTCTATTCAGGATGCGACAGGTACAACACTGAAAGCGATTCAATGTGTAAGGAGATAATTCAATGGATAAAAAGATCGGCGTTTACATCTGCACCGGGTGTGCAATCGGCGATTCACTTGATGTAGAAAAACTAACCAGTGTTGCGAGCAGCGAGATGAAGGCGCCCGTGTGCAGAGTGAATCCTGCCTTTTGTCTTGAAGAAGGCATAAACATTATCAAAGGGGATATTCAGAACGAGGGCGTAAATACAATCGTCATTGCGGCTTGCTCGCCGCGGGTGAATTACGATGTCTTTTCGTTCAATTCATCAACAATTCTGGAAAGGGTCAATCTGCGGGAGCAGGTGGTATGGTCTCATGCGCCGAAGGATGAGGACACGCAGATGCTTGCTGAAGATTGCCTGCGGATGGGAATTACGCGCGCAAATATCGTAGAACCGCTTGTGCCTTTTAAGGAAACGATTGACAAAACTATTCTTGTTGTCGGCGGCGGGCTGTGCGGGCTGACCGCTGCGCTTGAATCCGCAAAGGCGGGCTATGAAGTTGTGCTGGTTGAGAAGGAAGAATCGCTCGGCGGCTGGATGACACGGGTGTGGAAACAAATTCCGACCGCCCCGCCCTACACAGAAATTGAGGAACCAACCATAAATAGTTTGATCAGCGAAGTTAAAAATAATCCGAAGATAAAAGTGCGCACATCAACAGAGATAGAACAAATATCGGGCGCTCCGGGTATGTTTGATGTTACCTTGAAAAACGGCGATGCCTTCCGTGCCGGTGCGATTGTGCTTGCAACAGGCGCGAAGCCATACAATGCCGCAAGACTGGAAAATCTCGGTTACGATAAATATCCCGATGTGATAACGGGCGCAGTGCTGGAAGAGATGGCTATAAAAGGAAACATAACCCGACCCTCTAACGGCGGGAACATTAAAAATGTCGTCTTTATTCAGTGCGCAGGGTCGCGCGATCCAGCCCACCTGCCCTACTGCTCTTCTGAATGCTGCCTCACATCACTCAAGCAGGCGAAATATATCAGAAAGCAGATTCCAGACGCAAAAGTCTTTATCGTTTATAAAGACATCCGCACACCAGGTAAATATGAACTGTTTTATAAGAAAATTCAGGAAGATGAAGGAATCTTCCTTACAAAAGGCGAGATTTCAGGCGTATCGCAGAATGGAGACGGTCTTATAGTTGAGGCTGAAAACACACTCCTCGGCGAAAAAATTCACCTTAAGGCAGACCTCGTTGTGCTTGCGACAGGCATGGTGCCCACCACCTTCGTTGAACCGATACCGGAAGAAGAAAAAAAGAAAGATGAAAAAATCCTGACTGCAGATGGCAAAAAGGAAGCAGAAGCAGCCGAACTGGGCGCGAAGATATTGAACCTGACTTACAGACAGGGCACTGATCTGCCGACACTGAAATACGGCTTCCCCGATTCGCATTATATTTGCTTCCCTTATGAGACGCGCAGGACTGGAATCTATGCCGCCGGCTGCGTGCGCCAGCCGATGGACGCCGCTGCCGCCGCTGACGATGCCGCAGGCGCTGCCCTCAAGGCAATACAGTGCGTAGAACTGACGGCGAGGGGAGCAGCCGTGCATCCAAGAGCGGGCGATATGTCTTATCCTGACTTCTTCCTTCAGAAGTGCACGCAGTGCAAAAGATGCACCGAAGAATGTCCTTTCGGCACGCTTGATGAGGACGAAAAAGGCACGCCCAAGCCCAATCCGACGCGGTGCAGACGATGCGGCGTCTGCATGGGCGCATGCCCGGAGCGCATCGTATCTTTCAAAGATTATTCAGTGCACATCGTCTCTTCAATGATAAAGGCGATTGAAGTCCCGGAGGAAGAAGAAGAGAAACCGAGAGTCCTCGCACTGGTCTGCGAAAACGATGCCTACCCGGCACTGGATATGGCGGGATTGAACCGGTTGAATTATACCCCGTTTATGAGATTCATCCCTGTTCGGTGTCTTGGTTCTTTTAATGTGGTCTGGATAGCGGATGCGCTGTCAAAAGGCATTGATGGAATAATTCTGATCGGCTGCAAATACGGTGATGATTACCAGTGTCATTTCATAAAAGGCAGCGAACTGGCGAACAAGCGTGGCGAGAATATTCAGGAGGCGCTCCAGCGGCTTGTGCTTGAACCCGAAAGGATTGAATTCGTTCAATTAGCGATATCTGAATACAACAGGCTGCCGGACATCTTAAACGGGTTTATGGAAAAAATCACCGAAGTCGGTCCGAACCCCTATAAGGGCATGTAAACACGGGTGTAGGGCGCGCTCTCCTGTGCGCGCCTGCATTTTTATCAAAAAATCGCTCAATTTTGGATCAAGTCAGAGGTAGCAAAATGCCTGATAAATATCTGATTGAACCTGATGCACAATTCATCAGGACGATGACGGCGATGGGCGCCGAGGCGGTAAAAAAATGCTTCCAGTGCGCCACCTGCTCGGCTGTCTGCCCCATCTCCCCCGACAGCAATCCTTTCCCACGAAAAGAAATGATATGGGCACAGTGGGGATTGAAAGACAGGCTGCTGAACGACCCCGATGTCTGGCTGTGCCATCAATGCAACGATTGTTCCGTTTACTGCCCCAGAGGCGGGAGCCCGGGCGACCTCCTCGCCGCCGTCAGAAACTATACCTACTTGAATTTCGCCGTCCCAAGATTTATGGGCAGGGCGCTCAGCCGTGCAATCTATTTACCACTGCTCTTCATCCTGCCGGTAATAATTTTCCTCGGCATACTCTACGATATTGGCAATCTGCGCATACTGGAAGGAGAGATAATATTTGCAAATTTCATGCCTCTCCTCTATGTTGATTCCGTCTTCCTTACAGTGAGCGCACTGGTAATGCTTTCTATCGCTGCAAGTGTGCGGAGATTCTGGAAAAATCTAAACACAAGTGGGCTGAACCCCGCAGCGAAACCAAGCCGTCCGCTTCTAAGCAGCATCGTCGCCGCCGCTGTAGAAGTCATGACCCATACGAAATTCAAGGACTGCGGCACAAACAGAATAAGGTATTCAGGGCATCTCGCCACTTTCTACGGCTTTATCGGGCTGTTCATCACTACAACGCTTGTCTTTATCGGAATCTATGTCCTTGAATACGGCTTCGGCTTGCACATTCTCGTGCCGCCGCTTTCACTTCTCAACCCGGTAAAGATTTTCGCCAATCTCAGCGCAATCGCCATCTTCATCGGCTTGACAATAGTCATCTACAACAGAATCAAAAGAAAAGACAAAGCAGGTAAAAGCACCTACTATGACTGGGTTTTCATAATTGTTCTATATACGATAACGATCACAGGGATTCTCACAGAACTGACAAGATTAGCAGAAATCGCAGCCCTCGCATACTCTCTTTATTTTCTTCACCTGGTATTTGTCTTCTTCCTTATCGCTTATTTTCCCTACTCCAAATTCGCTCACCTGATCTACAGGTTCGTTGCCATAGTTCACTCCAAATACACCAACAGATATGGGGAAACATTGTAGGGGCGCACGGCGGTGCGCCCCTGCCTTCGTATTAACAAAGGCAGGTGAAATAAAT
>JBFMBQ010000029.1:0-5077 GCA_040755115.1 bacterium | reverse complement strand
CCGAGGATCAGGTTAGTTGAAAGGGGAAAGATCAGAGGGGAGAATGTTTATTTCGCTATGGGGCGAACCGATTCGGGAAGATATCTGATAGTTTTTTTCATTTACAAAAAAGACGGTCATGCGTTCGTGATCACAGCAAGAGACATGGATATAAAGGAGAGGAAACTCTATGAAAAAAAGTAGGCGGAAAAGGAGTATCCCTGCGGATTTCAAGGGGCTGAAAGCGGCATCCGATTTTTGGGACAATCACAGCGTTGCCGATCACTGGGACGAGACAAAGGAATGCGAGTTTGATTTGGAGATAAAAAAAGAACCCAGATATGTGGCGCTGGAAAGGGGATTGTCAAAACAGGTAACAAAGATATCTAAGCAGAGAGGCATCTCGCCCGAGACGCTGGTGAATTTGTGGGTAAAAGATAAAATTTCCGCAAAGTGAGAATAAAAAGAGCAGGAAAAGCATGTGGATTACCACATTTCAACGCGAAGATCTGATACTCTTTGAAAATGTGGGTCTCGTGTCGCAAGCGGTTGGTCGGCGACAATGCAGCAGGCGGCGATCCAGATGTCGTTCTGCGGAATCAACAAGCCTTTTTGCCTTAACGAAAATTCAATGTCGGCGTATTTCAGCGCGACCTCTCGCGTGCAACCGATGAGTCTTCCCTTGGAAGCGAACACTTCAAAATCTTCCCGTGCCCTTTGAGCCGCTTGGGATGATTTTCGCGAAAGAAAGCCGATGTGAACTTCGGCGATCACCGGAATAGGCAGATAGACGGTTTCAATGGTTTGAAAGCGGCTTTTGACGATTGGATCATTTCTGAATATTTGGACGACGATGCTTGTGTCCAGTGCGATTTCTTTAGTCATAGTCAATTCGTTCGCATGTTTCTTCTATCACTGCAAGCATCGCTTCGGCGTCCTCGTCGCTGAGAATACCGAAAAAGCGATCCCACTTTCCTCCGCTTTTACCAGCCGCATTTTTCTTTTTGAAATCCTCCACGAATTCAAGGATTTCGGAAAGTTTATCTTCAGGGAGATCGTCAAGCGTCTTAATTATCTTTTCTTTTGTTGTCATAACCTGTCACCGCTTTAATTTTAACTCCAATTCAGAAAAGAAGGAAGTTTTATGGAACTTTATTCTGAAAAAGCAGCGCCCCCTGTAATCTGTGGACATAATACTTAATACTGACAAAATGTGCATTTTTCATTCCCCATTCCGCATTCCGCAATCCACAATTTTTTATTAACTCACTCATACACCTTCTCCTCAACCTTGTCGGCGCCGACGGCGTCATGTTCCACATCGCGTTCTGCGTCTTTTGCGGCGAGCGCCTCTTTGTAAAATTCGTGCTGAATGAGCAGGTTCATAATCTCGTTCGTGCCTGTCCAGATCATTGCGAGCCGCGTATCGCGCAAAAAGCGCTCCACTGGATAGACATTCGTGTAGCCGATGCCGCCCATTATCTGCATGGCGTTGTTGACCACTTCCCACGCCGTCTCGGTTGCGAATTTTTTCGCTTCGCTCACGATGCGGCGCGCATCGCGATTGCCGTCATCAACCGTGCGCGCGGCAGCGTAAACGAGAGAGCGTGCGGCATCCAGTTTCGTTATGCTGTCGGCTACCTTGAAACTCACCGCCTGAAAGCGGCGAATCTTTTCACCGAACGCCTTGCGCTTATCCGAATACCGCACCGCTACCTGAAGCGCTGCCTTAGCAAGCCCTACAGCGCCCGCAGCGCTTGTCAGCCGTTCCGGTATCATCATCCGATTGAATATTTCTGCGCCGTGGTTCTCCTCGCCGATGAGGTTTTCCACCGGCACTTCCACATCTTTAAAAACAATCCTGCCTGTGCCGCCGCCGCGTGTGCCCATAAGTCCATACACTTCTTCAACGCGGACGCCGCGCTCGGTCTCAACGATAAGGACACTGATAGACTCGTGTCCCGGCGCATCCTCGCGCGTGCGCACATAGACGAGAAAGTAATCCGCACCCCGTGCGCCTACGATGAACCTTTTCTGCCCGTTCAGTATGTATTTGCTGCCCGATTTCTTCGCCGTTGTTGTGGCGCCGAAAAAATCGGAGCCGCCGCGCGGTTCGGTGAGCGCCTCGGCGCAGATCAATTTTCCTTCAATTGTCGGCTTCAGGAATTTTTCCTTCTGCTCGTCCGTGCCGAACATATAGATGCCTTCACCCACGATAGACGGCAGCGAATAAAGGCATCCGAGCGAAGCGCCCAGCATGGTTACTTCGGCGATGGCGATCATTTCCGCCGTCCACGACATCCCACGCCCGCCCCATTTGGGGGGGAAGCGCAGCCCAAGCAATTTTTTCGCCGCCGCGCTGCGCACATATTCATAAGGGTATTCAATATCGGTGGTGTCCATCTCGCGCAGCAGTCTGCTGGGCACTGATTTGACGAATTCCACGACTTCATCCCGCAGCGATTTTTCTTCATCTGTCATCAGAATATCAAGCATTTTTAGCCTCCATTATTTTGATGGCGATATTATACAGAATTTTATCCACTAATTTCACGGATTTTCACGAATTAAATTAGCGTTAATTCGTGTAATTAGTGGATCATCTTTTTTATCATTGATTTTGACATTTGAAATTATTTTTTCATTTATCGTTATGCTATTATATTTGTTGAAGGAGAGATTTCATGGAGATCGGCATCGTTGGATTTGCATCTTCTGGCAAGACCACAATCTTTAACCTGTTAACCGGCGCAGGCGCGGCAACCGGCGGCGGCAAACCAGATGAGGCGCATATCGGTGTGGTGAAAGTGCCTGATGAGCGGCTGCATGTGCTGTATGAGCATTTCAAGGTGCCGAAGGAAGTGCCTGTGGAGATGAGCGTGGTAGATTTTGCCCCTTTTCAGCGCGTAGAGGAAAAGAAGAAGGAGATGCCGCCGCGTCTGATCGCGCAGATGCGCACCTGCGACGCGCTTATTGCGGTGGTGCGCGCATTTGAAGACCCAGCGGTTGTTCACCCTGAAGGCACGGTTATGCCGCAGCGGGATATGGAAAACCTTTTTTTAGAATTCACTCTCGCCGACCTTGAGGTTGTTGAAAGAAGGCTTGAGCGGATTGATGAATCCTTGAAGAAGGGCAAGAAGGAGGAACGACCCGCCCTGCTGAGGGAGCAGCCGCTGATGGAACATTTCAAGGAGATATTGGAGAGCGGCGGAATCCTGCGCGATACCGCTCTTTCTGCGGAAGAGGAAGCGATGATCGGCGGTTTCGGGTTTCTTATGCGCAAGCCGGTGATGGTGGTGTTGAATACGGGCGAAGAAGATATAAAGAATCCGCCGGCGTATGAATTCCCAGAAAAGTTGCGAAAAGTGCCGACAGTTGAGATGTGCGGGAAGATAGAACTTGAACTTGAGGGATTTGCTGAAGGGGAAAAGGCGGAGTTTATGAAAGAGATGGGGATAGATGAGGCGGGGCGTGGGCGGATATTGCGCGCGCTTGCGGCGGTAACGGATGTGGTGAGTTTTTTTACGGTGGGCAAGAACGAGGTTCGTGCATGGTTGGTTCGGCGCGGCAGCAATGCGGTGGCGGCGGCTGGCAAGGTGCACACGGATATGGCGAAGGGGTTCATCCGCGGCGAGGTCGTAAGTTTTGAAGATTTCCAGCAATACGGCGGGATGCATGGGGTTAAAGAGCATGGCAGATTCCGTCTTGAGGGGAAAGAATATATCGTTCAGGACGGCGATATAATAACCTTCAGGTTTCATGTGTGATTGAACTGTTTGAACCGTTTATGTACGGATTTTCACGGATTTTTTATCCGCATCAATCCAAAATCATTGTTTTACGGCGCGATGTGGAAATCGCGCCCTACAGATCTGGATTTTTTGATTGGACAGCAGTGATCCAAATAATAAATTAATATCAGAACTTTTTCCCGTATTTTTTGATCACATCCTCGTTCAACTCAATGCCGAGTCCAGGTTTCTGAGGTATGGCAACATATCCGTCGGATGTTATTTCAATCGGCTCACGCAGCATCGCGTCGCGCGCCTCAACTGTCCAGCCGGGCTCTTCTATCGGATATTCGCAATATGGACAATTGGCAACTGCGCCCATCACCTGAAGGTTCGCCGCCAGCCCGATGCCGTTCGTCCAAGTATGCGGACTCACCGCCAGATCGTACGCCTGCGCCATCCCCGCCACTTTGATTGCGGTCAGAATTCCCCCGCTGAGCGTTGCGTCGGGCTGGAGTATGTCAAGACACCCGTTCTCTATCAAATCCCTGAACTCATGCAGGTCGGCGTTCATCTCGCCGCCGGCAATCGGCACCGTTGTCTCACGCCGCAGTGCGGCAAGCCCGCGGTAATCGTGCATACCGAGCGGTTCCTCAAGCCAGCGCACATTGTATTTCTCCATCTCCTTCGCCGCCTTCACCGCCGTCTTGTAATCCCACTCGCCGAACTCGCCGACCGCATACACCTTCCAGCCCTGATTGGCATCAACCATTATCTCCATATCATCGCCCACCGCCTTTCGGACCGCCCGCAGGGTTGCCATATCGTAATGTAAATCTTTAGAGTGAAACCGCAGTTTCACTGCCTTGAAGCCCTGCTCTCTAAGTTTCAGCACGCTTTTTACGCGCTTGTCGGCGCCCTGAACCTCACCCGTGCTGGCATACGCAAGAATTTTATCGCGGAAGCCACCGAGCAGATGATGAACCGGCTGCCCGCACGCCTTCCCGATGATGTCCCATAGCGCAACCTCAACGAACCACAACCGATGCCCTAAATAGGTCGCACTGCGCAACACCCGCACTATGTTCTCCACATTGAAGGGGTCTCTGCCCATGATGAAAGGCAGCAGGAGGTTTTTTAATCCGCCCGCTTCTTCGCCCATCGCAGGGGCTGCGCTGATGCCTTCTATGTCCTTATCGTCTGTTTTCACCCGGATGAGCGTCAATGAGTTCGCCGTCTGAGGATACCCGGGAATCCACGATGGAAAAAACGGTTCTTTGAGCGGGATGCGCAGAGCATATACTTCAAGGTCGGTTATCTGCATATAGTGCCTCCATAAATAAAAAACATTTTACCAGAAAATTCGC